>JACCUO010000106.1 GCA_013811765.1 Thermoleophilaceae bacterium
GGGGCAGATGCGTGGTTCGCCAGCCGGCCCTGCGCGACATCGGGAACCGGCCGACGCAGGGGCCACGCTGGATACGCACGGTCTATGGAAACCGGGCGGCCGGCTTTCGTGCCGACTGCCGCTCGTCGTGGTCGGCTTCTCGTGAGCGGTCTGCATCGGCTTGACGATCCGCATCCATTTCGGCAAGTCGCAGTCGGGGGCGTCCGGCCGCCACCTCCTGAGCGGCGTTCACTCGTAGGCCACGACGTCCGGCGCCGGGCGCAGGCGCAGGGTCTGCTGCGGCGACATCAGGTTCGTGTCCTCGCGGTAAAAGAGCTTGAAGCCGTGGTGGCGATCACGCCTCCCGCGGGTGAACTCGCGGTACTTCGCCCGTTTCTGCGCCGCCGTCCCGAAGCCGTCGACGTTCACGGTGAGAGCCACTCCCGCGTGGCTGCGCAAGGCGCGCTCGTCCTCGATCATGTCCGCGGTGAAGCGATGGACGAGGAGGAGCTTCTGGGGCAGGTTGCGCTCCTCGACAATCCTTGAGAGATAGGCGGAGACCTCGTTCACCGTGCGCGCATCGGTGGAGCCGATGCTGCGCCCTGGAATCTCGCCCTCGCCCATGCTCCACTCGGGATCGAGGGCGAGCGAGACGTCGGGCTGCTCGAGCCAGCGCCGCAGCGCTCGCACCTCGCGCATGAAGGGGGACCGCCCGGGCTGGATGTCGAGGATCAGCAGCGCCCTGCGCCGGCGAGCCGCGCGCAGGTAGCGCTCGATCACCGCCGGCTTCAGGCGCTCTGAGAAGTCGCCGTCCGCTCCGGGGCTGCGGTGGACGATCGTCGAAATGAGCTCGAAGGCCGGGAGCACGGGACGTCCCCGGCGCGCGTAGGGCCGCGCCTGGCGCTCAAGGCGCCGGCCGGCCTCGGCCGGCGAGCCGATGCCCAGGGCGCCGAGCTCCTCGCTCTGAGGCGCTCCATAGAAAGCGACGACGCGGTGGTCGGGCAAGATCCGCCGCCCGCCCCGGGGCAGCTCCGGCGGACTGGGCGGAGGGTTCTCCGCCGTGGCCGCGCCGCCCACGCGCGCGCTCTGTCCCCCGCCCCCGCGCGCGACTACCATCGCCAGCGTCAGTGAACCTGCGAGTACGAGGGTGGCCAGTGCGATCCGCCGCTGGCGGCGGGTGCGCCGGCGCGCCTCCTCGCGCCTTCTGAGCCGGACGTCGGGGTCCACCGCTAGATTCCCTCGACGGCGGCCCTTACCTGGCCCATGCCGCCCAGCCATACCAACGAGAACCCCACGCCACGCAAACTACTGAAGGCCGGAGGGTGTCCAACCGGTCGCTGCCGGAACCGTCGAAAAGCAGTACTCCGGTTAGATCCGACCGAATCTGACCCTTTCGAAGTGGCGCCTGGTCGTGCTGCTGATCTTGGGCGTGGTGTGCTTCGGCCCCTTGAGGCGACAATCAGGGGTGGTAGGCAGGCTCGTACAGCAGCAGCCACAGCACCCAGACGGGGGCGCTGAAGACGATCGCCCATCAGCAGTTCGGCAAGACGCTGCTGATCGCGATGGCGGCCGGCCTCGCCTGTTACGCCGTGTGGCGTCTGGTCCGCGCCGGGATCGGCCACGGCACCCACGAAAAGGACAGCGCTCCGGAGCGGGTTGCCGGGGTGGCGAGCGGCCTCGCGTACGCCACGATCTGCCTCGCCGCCGTGAAGATCCTGACCGGGGGAGAGCGGAATGCAACCTTGCGGAGCGGTCCCCCTCAATGGCTCCTCGACGACGACGTGGGCGCGGCGCTGGAGCCTGAGCGCACCGACGCAGGTTAGGAACAAGAAGCACAGGGTAATCGTGCCTGAACCAACTCAACCGTGCCTTGGGAGGTGACCGTGCTCACTATCATCCTCATCATCCTCGTACTCATGCTGCTGTTCGGCGGATTCGGGTTCAGCCGTCGCCGCCGCGTCTAGACCTGAATTAACCACGAACACTTACGACCCCCCGGGGTCGAAAACGAGCGTCACGTAGTAACGGCCCGGCCCAGTTGGGCGGGGCGTCCTGCGTGTCGATCGCGTGCGTGAGGTGGTTGCGACTCTCGGCCCGCCGAGACCGTGCGAGACGGACGCCGGCCAAACTCTCGAAGAATCCGAAGGGGAGCCCGCGCGGGCGCAGAGTGCTCCCATTGTGCAGGCACGGCACGGAGGGTTGAGAGTTCCCCTCGCGTCGAGAAGCAGCAGCGGACCTGCCCGTCTTTGCCGAGCGCGGCGCGCCGTCAAACAGCGGCGCTTGCACGTTGGCGCAACTTCGGAGCCGCCGCTAGGTTGGTGTCATAGAGCACAAGTTCTAAGGCAGCGCGAAAGCGAGGTGACGTGGTCGGGTTGGGACGCCTCACGTCGGTGGTACTCATCGCCGGTGTGATGTTCGCCATTCTCGCGGCCCCGGCGCTGGCCTCTACGGCGGAGCTGGTTGGGTTGTTCGGTGGGTTTCCGTGCAAGTACGACCCATCTACTTGCGTTCCGCCGCCGCCTGACACCGCGCTCGTCTATCTCGGCGGGGGCGAGGCCAACCGTGTAAGCGTCACGGCGGACGCTCGGCAGGTCCGCATCAGCGATCCCGCTGCGCAGATCGTGCCGGGGCCAGGCTGCTCGCGCGTCGATGACCACAACGTCAGCTGCTCGATGCCGAACGTCCTCGTCTATGTCGCGACCGGCGCCGGCCGCGACACCGTCAGGTCTGAGCTCGGGTCTCAGACAAAGCTGACGGTGGACGGCGGCACAGGCGACGACGTGCTCGTCGGGGGTCCCGGTCCGGATGCGCTGCTCGGCGGCAGGGGCGCTGATCGCCTGCGCGGTCGCGACGGGACCGATCTCCTCTTCGACTCGTCGTCGGTTGGCCCCCTTCGCGCGGGCGATCTGTCTCCGACGGCCGGGGGCGGCGGCGTCTTCTTCCCAGCGCCCCGAGATCCCGGCCGCGGCAGGGACTCCTTCGACGGCGGTTCGGGCAACGACACGGTCAGCTATGAGGGGCGCCGCGAGAAGCTCAGGATCGACCTCGCCAGCAGGCGACCGATCGCCGGCGCGCGCGGCGAGCGCGACTCGATCAGGCGCGTCGAGAACGCGATCGG
>JACCUO010000118.1 GCA_013811765.1 Thermoleophilaceae bacterium
AGGGCACGGCCGCGATCGCCAATGCCCGAGCCGCCTACATGAGCTTCAAGCGGATATTCCGCGGTGAGCGCTTCGCGGAGCTGGCGCAGGCGGGTGCGTCGGTCCAGCGCCCGCTGTGGGCCTCCACCGGCGTCAAGAACCCCAAGTACCCGGAGACGATGTACGTGGACAACCTCGTGGCGCCGGACACCGTGAACACGATGCCGATGCCCACGCTGCTCGCCGCCGCGGAGCGCGCGGAGATCCATGGCGCGACTGCCGACCGGGATCCCGCCCCCGAGCTGGAGGCGCTCGCCGACGCCGGGATCGACATGTCAGACGTCACCGACAAGCTGCTGCGCGACGGGATCACCGCGTTCGTGACGCCATTCGACAAGCTGATCGCGGGTGTCGAGTCGAGCAAGGAGGCCGCGATCACGGGCCGGCCTGCCACGATCGAGTCCTCGATTCCCGACGAGCTGGAGTCCGCGATCGCCAAGCGCGTGGGTCAGGCGGTCGAGGAGGGCGTTGCAAGCAGGGTGTGGCGAAAGGACGAGTCGCTCTGGGGCGGTCCCGGGGTTCCCGAGATAGCCAACCGGCTGGGCTGGCTCACGATCACCGAGCCGATGCTCGAGCACGCCGGCGACCTGCGCGACTTCGCCGAAGGGATCTGGGCAGACGGGTTCACACACGCCGTCCTGCTGGGGATGGGGGGCTCGAGCCTCGGCCCGGAGGTCATCCGCCGCAGTCTCGGCGGGACTCGGGGAGGGGCGCAGTCCGGGGTAAACCTCCACGTGCTCGACTCGACGGACCCGGGCGCGGTGCTCGAGGTCGAGGAGGGGGACCTGGCCAAGACGCTGTTCATAGTCGCGTCCAAGTCCGGCGGGACGCTGGAGACGCTGTCCCATATGAGGTACTTCTATGACCGGACCGGTGGAAACGGCGGCCAGTTCGTGGCCGTCACCGACTCGGGCAGCCCGCTGGCGGCGCTTGCCCGCGGGCGCAACTTCCGCCGGGTGTTCGAGAACGACCCCGACATCGGCGGACGCTACTCGGTGCTCTCCCTCTTCGGGCTGGTGCCGGCCGCGCTGATGGGTGTGAACATCGAGGCGCTGCTCCAGAGCGCGCAGGAGGCCGAGCAAAACTGCAACAGCTTTGACTCGAGCGCGTCGAACTCGGGCCTGTGGCTCGGCATAGCGCTGGGGGAGCTGGCGCGGCAGGGCCGCGACAAGCTCACCTGGGTCATCTCACAGCCGATCGAGAGCTTCGGACTGTGGGCCGAGCAGCTCGTGGCCGAGTCCACCGGGAAGCAGGGGCGCGGTGCTCTCCCCGTGGCGGGCGAGCCGCTCGGCGACCCGGAGAGCTACGGCGAGGATCGTGTGTTCGTGTACGTGCGAAACGTCGAGCAGCCCGATGGACACCTCGATGCCAGGATGGAGTCCCTCGCGCGCGCGGGCCAGCCGGTGATCACCGTCTCCACCCCCGGCGCGGCAGATCTTGGCCGCCTGTTCTTCTTCTCCGAGTTCGGCACGGCCGTGGCCGGCTGGGTGCTGGGGATCAACCCGTTCGACCAGCCGAACGTGCAGGAGGCAAAGGAGAATGCGACCAAGGTGCTCAAGCTGGCCAAGACGCCGCCGGTAGACGATGCAGGGGACGCCGAGCTGAAGGCTCTGCTCGGCGCGGCGGCCCCGCCCCGCTACGTGGCGATCATGGGCTACGTGAAGGCCTCGGCCGCCTTCGACGAGGCGATTGCCGGCCTGCGCAGCACCATCCGCGACGCGACGAAGGCGGCGACGACCTTCGGATACGGCCCGCGCTACCTGCACTCGACGGGGCAGTTCCACAAGGGCGGGCCCGCTACCGGCATCTTCCTCCAGCTCGTGCACGACGGAGACGAGCAGGACCTCGAGATCCCGGGTGCGGGCTACTCCTTCCGGATGCTGAAGAACGCCCAGGCCACAGGTGACATCCTCACCCTGCGCGAGCACGGCCTTCCGGCCGAGCGGGTGCGTCTCGAGGGGGACCCGGCCAAGGCGGTTAGCACCCTCACCGCGAAGCTCGCCGACCTGCTGGGCAGCGGGCGCTCCTGAGCCGATGATCGCTCGAGAGAAGGCTCGGCGGTGACCAGCGTCTCGCTCGCCGTCGGCGTGGGCCTCCTCTGCGCGCTGCTCTCTGCGCTCGGGACGAATCTGGCGTTCCTGTTCAAGCACAGGGGAGCGGTCGCCGCCCCTGACGTCGACATGCGCCATCCGCTGCGCAGCGCAGCCGATCTCTTTCGCTCCAGGTGGTGGAGCATCGGCTGGGGGGTGGCTGCGGTGGCGTTCGCGCTGCATGTGGCCGCGCTCACCCTTGCCCCGATCTCGCTCGGCCAGGCGGTGCTCGCTGGTGGCCTCGTCTTCCTGGCGGTGCTCGCCGAGCGCTATTTCGGGTTCCATCTCGGCCGTCGCCAATGGATCGGGATCGGGCTCGTGGCGGTCTCGCTCGCCCTGCTGACACTCACCGGTGGCGGAGAAGGAGAAGCCAACTCCGGCTACTCCGTCACGGGGATGATCGTCTTCGAGGCCATTGCCGTCGGAGTGGGCCTGCTGCTGGTCGCCTCGCACCTGATCGAGCGCATCCCCGTGCAGCGCGGCGTACTGCTCGGCATCGCCGCGGGGCTTGGGTTCGGCATCTCAGACGTGGCGATAAAGGCGCTCTCGGGAGATTTCGAGAGCGGGCCTGCCGGCCTCCTCAGCCCCTGGACCCCGATCATCCTCACGGCGGCGGTGTTCTCGTTCTATGCCTCCGCCCGCAGTCTCCAGATCGGTGACGGGGTAGCCGTCATCGCGGTCACCTCGGTCGCCGCGAACCTATCCACGATCCTCGCCGGGCTGGCGGTATTCGGTGACCGGCTGGGCACCGATGCGCTCGTGGTAGGAGTGCGGGTGGCGGCGTTCGCGCTGATCCTCGTGGGCGCAGCGCTGATCCCCGCTCCGGTTCGGGCCGGCGAGGCGCTCAAGCGCTCGGCGCCGGAACCCGGCGAGCCTCCTGCGGGGGCCGCCGTCGGCAAGGGGGCTCGAGCTTTCTGAAGGAGCCCTTCGGGCCGGCGCGAATACGTGTGCGTGCCGGGAAAGAAAGCCGACCTGCCGGTAGCCGGCGACGGGGGCGGGCGGCGCCCTGTCCTCGTGATCGGCGAGGGCGACCTGGGCGATGAGACCTCGCGGGCGCTGGAGGCGGCGGGTGTTCGCGCGCTACGCCTTGACTGCCCGAGCGAGGAGGAGGTCAGGGAGGCGCTCGAAAGCGGTGTCCAGTCGGTCGCGATCGTGGCGCGCGCGGACCCGATCGTGCTCCGGATGGCACTGATGGTCAGGGCGGTTTCGGAGGACACGCCTCTGCTGCTCACGATCTTCGATCCGACGATGGCCGAGGAGGTGACGCGCGAGTGGCCGAACACCCAGGTGACCTCGCTTGCGGACATCGTCGCTCCGTCGCTTGCCGGCCCCTGCGTCGGTGAGGACTTCACGGCCGTCACGGTTGAAGATGGTCACCCGGTCGGGCTGGTCGAGCGCGACGGCGACCTGCAGGAGCAGCCAATCGCCTCGCCCAAGCCACACCTTGTCCAGGCCCTGGTGCGCGACCTCATATCTCCCTACGACAAGAGCGCGAAGCTGCTGCTCTTAGGCGCCCTCGGGCTGGTCGCGGTGTTCGCCATCGAGACCATCACGGCTGTGTTCGTGCTCGATGAGAAGCTCGTCGACGCGACCTACGGCTCGGCCAAGACGCTCGTCACGGTGGACCCGAATCCGAAGGTCTCGAAAGGACCGGATTGGTACAAGTACTTCACCTCCGCCACGATGATCGTGGCACTCGTGTTCGCCGCGGGCTTCACTGCCGGCCTCGTGAACCGGGTGATCGACCGCCGCCTCACCGGAATCCTGGGACGGCGGGCCGTCCCTCGCCGTGACCACGTGGTCGTGGTCGGGCTCGGGCAGGTGGGGCTACGCCTTTGCCTCCTGCTGCGTGCGTGCGGGATACCCGTGGTCGCCGTGGACCGGGACGGCGAGGGCGAGAACGTGGGGCTCGCCAAGGAACTCGGTCTGCCGGTGGTGGTAGGCCGCGGGGCGGACCAGTCGCTGATGCGCCAGCTCTCGCTCCCGAACGCAACGGCTGTGGCCGCGGTCACTGCCGACGACCTCGAGAACATCTCGGTGGCCATGACGGCCCGCGCGGTGCACCGCGGGGTGCGGGTGGTCTTGCGTGTTGGCGACGGTCAGGTCGCAAACGAGACGCGGTCGCTGCTGGGGCTGGGGCTGGTTCGCGACGTACACCGGATCGCCGCCGCGCTGCTGGCCGCAATGGCGTTGGGCGATGAGCCGGAGAGCGTGGTCTGTCTCGGCGACGACGCCCACCTGCGTTTCCCGGACGGGCGGCTCGAGCGCGCCGCGCTCAACACGCTGGAGGGGTCGGGCGGGTGACAACCGGTACCGTCAGGACTTGGTCGTAGGGAGGTTCATATTCGCTTCTGCCTCTGAGAGGAGAACCCGATGCAGCTCGGCTTCGTAGGCCTCGGAAAGATGGGCGGCAACATGGTCCATCGGATCCACCGCGACTCGGAGCACCAGGCGATGGCCTTCGACTTCTCTCAGGACGCCGTGAAGGAGGCCGTGGGCCACGGCGCCACCGGCGCGAGCGGGCTCGACGACCTAGTTTCCAAGCTCGACGCACCCCGGGCGGTCTGGGTCATGGTGCCCGCGGGGGAGGCCACCGAGGAGACCGTGGCCGAGCTGGCCGAGCTCCTCGACGAGGGCGACATGATCATCGACGGCGGCAACTCGCGCTGGACCGATGACAGGCGCCGTGCCGAGGAGCTGAAGCCCAAGGGGATCCACTACGTGGACGTGGGGACCTCCGGCGGCGTCTGGG
>JACCUO010000119.1 GCA_013811765.1 Thermoleophilaceae bacterium
CATCGACCCCGTGGAACGCGGAGACGTTGAGCAACAGATCGACGGTCTGAAGCAGTTCCTGAGGCAGCACGGGCGCTAGGCGCCCGTGCCTTTGCCTTCTCCGTTAGCCCTGCCGCCCTCGGCTAGCCCCGCGGGCGGTCCTCACCGCGTCCGGCCACCGAGCGGTCGCTCACATCCGAACCGATCCGCTCAGAATCCCCGTTGCGGTGCTCCGCTGAGTCGTCGTCCGCATCGGGGTCGATCCGGTCGGCGTGCTCGTGGCGCTCCTGCGCCGCCCGCCGCTCCTGACGGGCAAGTGTGGCCTGCTCCTCGGCCTGCGCTTGCTCTCGCCTTGCCCGCGCTGCACGCTCCTGCGCCTCGGCCTCTTGGGCGTCCGCGCGGGAGGTCTGGATCTCGGCTTCCTCGCGGTGCTCTCGTGCCTCGATCCGGAGACCCTCCTTGCGCTTGGCGCTCCTCTGCCGGCTAACGACCACTATCGCCGCCACCAGGACAACGGCAAGGACCACCAAGGCGATCAACATTCCAGTATCCATCTTCCCTCCTCCTCCATAAATCGGGTTGTCCGTGTAGTACCCGTCCATGGTCGGGCAGAAACTTCCTCATGGGGCTTCCCCGCGCATGACACGCTCGCGGTAGGCGCCCAACGCACCCTCCGCGATCGCCTCGCGCAGACCCCGCATCAGCGACGCCATGAACGTGAGGTTGTGGAGGGAGAGAAGTCGCGCCCCGGTGAGCTCCCGCCTTCGCGCCAGATAGTGCAGGTAGCCGCAGGTGTGCTCGCGGCACGCCGGGCAGGGGCAGCCCTCGGCGATCGGAGCGCGGCTCCCTCGCACGTCTCCCTTGGTGAGGTCGAGCCGCCAGCGCCGCTCGGGATCCGCGACGAGGGCGGTACCGTGACGGCCCAGTCGGGTGGGGGTGGCACAGTCGAAGAGGTCGATCCCCGCCGAGACGGCGTGCAGGATGTCGTCGACGTCACCGATCCCCAGAAGGTGGCGGGGCCGGTCGGCAGGCAGCCCCCGCAGCGAGAAGCCCACGACCTCGCGCATCTGCTCCTTCTCCTGCCCGAGCGAGCCGCCGATGGCCACGCCGTCCACCGGCGCTTGCGCGACGTAGCCCGAGGACTCGGCGCGCAGGTCCTCGTGGACTCCACCCTGGACTATTCCGAAGACCGCCTGGCCTTCAGGACCGTGCTCTGCGTGCCATGAGGTGCAGCGGTCGAGCCAGCGGTGGGTGCGCTCCATCGACCGCTGGGTGTAATCGCGATTGGCGTGGAACGGCGTGCACTCATCGAAGGCCAGCGCGATGTCGGATCGGAGCGCCGCCTGGACCTCCATCGAGGTCTCTGGCCCCATAAACCGCTTTGAACCGTCGGAGTAGGAGCGAAACTCCACCCCCTCCTCCTCGATCGAGAGGATCCGGCTTTTGGTCTCGCCGCGCCGGCGCTTGATCTCCTCGGCCACCGACCCGTGGCCCATCGAGAACACCTGGAACCCCCCGGAGTCAGTGATGATCGGCCGCGGCCAGCCCATGAACTCGTGCAGGCCCCCCATCTCTGCGACGTAGGCATGACCCGGCTCGATGAACAGGTGAAAGGTGTTGCCGAGCACCATCTCAAAGCCGAGCTCGGCCACCTCAGCGGCGGCGAGCCCGCGCACGGACGCGTTCGAGGCCAGCGGGACGAAGGCAGGGGTCCGCACGTCACCGTGTGCGAGACGCAGAACGCCCGCGCGGGCGGTCCCGTCGCGGGCGCCGATCTCAAACAGCCTGGCCGCCACCGGAGGAAGCCTATGTGTCCCTGGGCTCCCTGCGGGGCGGCCAGACCCGTCTAGCGCTAACTTCGGCAGCTCCCTTGTCGTCGTCTATCAAGTCTTTTCGTCGAAGAAGAGCAGCGAACGGCCGGTCAGCTGGGCGGGCTGCGGCGCCCCAAGCAGCTCGAGCACGGTGGGAGCCACATCCGCGAGGATGCCGCCCTCTCCGAGCGGCCCGGCGCCCGCGGTCACGATGATCGGAACCGGGTTGAGTGAGTGGGCGGTGTTGACACTGCCATCAGGCTCGAGCATCTGCTCCGCGTTGCCGTGGTCGGCCGTCACGACGCAGGCGCCACCCCCGGCGTGCACTGCCTCGACTACTCGCCCGAGGCACCTGTCCACGGTCTCGACCGCCTTGACCGCGGCCGGGATGACACCTGTGTGACCGACCATGTCGGGGTTGGCGAAGTTGACGATGCCAAAGCCATAGCGTCCCCCGGCCCAGTGCTCCACGAACGCGTCGGTGACCTCGACGGCGCTCATCTCGGGCTTCTTGTCGTAGGTGGGCACGTCCCTCGGCGAGGCCACCAGGTACCGGTCCTCGCCGGCGTACGGCCGCTCCTCGCCACCGTTGAAGAAGTACGTCACGTGAGCGTACTTCTCGGTCTCCGCCATGTGCAGCTGGGCGATGACCCGGGCCTCCAGCACGGTCGCGAGCGTGGCTTGGGGACGCTCGGGCGTGAACGCCACCGGGTAGCTCCAGTCGTCCTGGTACCGGGTGAGGGTCGTGAGAAGCACGGCCGGCGCCGCATCGCGTTCGAACTCGCGCAGGTCGGGCTCGCCCAGTGCGCGCGTGAGCTGGCGTGCCCGGTCGGGGCGGAAGTTGAAGAAGAGCGCGGGGTCGCCCTCCCGGATGCGGCCCTCTTCACCCACGAGCGTTGGCAGCACGAACTCGTCGGTCTCGCCCCGGGCATATGCGGCGCGCACCGCCGCCTCACCGCCGGCGGCAGGCAGGCCGCCGGCGATCCCGTGCACGATCGCGTCGTAGGCCAGCTTCGTGCGCTCCCAACGGCGATCGCGGTCCATCGCGTAGTAGCGCCCCATGACGCTGGCCACACGGCCGCCGGCCGGTGCGAGCCACCCCTCGGCCTCGGCCAGGAAGTCCGCACCCGAGTCCGGCAGGGTGTCGCGCCCGTCGGTGAAGGCGTGCACCACGATGTCGGGGACCCCCTCGCGCCGCGCCAGCTCGATACACGCGCGCAGGTGCCCCATGCTCGCGTGCACACCCCCGCCCGAGACCAGGCCGAGGAGGTGGAGACGACCGGCCTCCCGCCCGGCAGCGCAGGCCGCACCCAGGACCGGGTTGGCGAAGAAGGAGCGGTCTTCCACCGCATCATCGATGCGCGTGAGGTCCTGCCGGACCACCTGGCCCGCGCCGAGGTTGAGGTGACCCACCTCGGAGTTGCCCATCTGCCCGTCCGGCAGGCCGACGGCGCGCCCGTAGGTCGTGAGCGTGCCATTCGGATAGACCTTCCACAGCTCATCGAACACCGGCGTGCTCGCCAGCTCCACGGCGTTGCCCGGGGAAGGGGGAGCGAGCCCCCACCCGTCCAGGATCACCAGGCAGACCGCAGGGACCGGTGGCGCGCCGGGCCCTGCGGGGAGGGTCATCCCGCTGCGGCGACGATGCGGGCGAAGTCCTCTGGGTCGAGGCTGGCACCGCCCACCAGGGCGCCGTCCACGTCGGTCTGGGCGAGTATCTCGGCGGCGTTGTCGGGCTTCGCGCTTCCGCCATAGAGCACCCGGATCGCCTGCGCCGCCTCCTCCGAGCGCCCGCCCACCAGCGCGCGGACGAAAGCGATCGCCTCTTGCGCCTGCTCCGGGCTCGCCACCTTCCCGGTGCCGATCGCCCAGATCGGCTCGTAGGCGATGACCACGTCCGCCAGGCGCTCGTCGGGGACCTCGTGGAGGGCCTCGCCCACCTGGTGGCGCAGCTTTCGCTCCATGTCACCCGCCTCACGCTCGTCCTCGGTCTCGCCGACGCAGAGGATCGGCTTAAGGCCGGCGGCCAGCGCGACGGGCAGCTTCTCCTGCAGGGCGCGATCCGTCTCCCCGTAGTAGGCCCGGCGCTCGGAGTGGCCGAGCACGACCCCGTCCACCTTCAGCTCGAGGAGCATCGGGGCGGAGATCTCGCCGGTATAGGCGCCCGATTCCTCCGCGCTCATATTCTGTGCGCAAACGAGCACGCCCGAGCCCGCG
Organism: Thermoleophilaceae bacterium; assembly: GCA_013811765.1. Classification (GTDB taxonomy): domain Bacteria; phylum Actinomycetota; class Thermoleophilia; order Solirubrobacterales; family Thermoleophilaceae; genus JAAYBF01. The sequence goes on from JACCUO010000119.1 coordinate 4,008, forward strand.
AGCGCCTCGACGCATACGTCGAGCGCGGTGAAGGGCACGCACAGCCCGACATCGGCCGGGCGGCGTGAGGCGTCAGGCAGCAGAGCGAGCAGCTTCTCGCAGTACTCGGAAGCCTGGGCTCGCGTGCCCCAGAGCTTCCAGTTTCCTGCGATGTATGGCGTGCGCTCAGGCATCATCGAGGGCATCGAGACCCGGAAGGGGCTTGCCCTCCAGCAGTTCGAGCGCAGCGCCGCCGCCGGTGGACATGTGCGTGACCTGGTCGGCGAGCCCGAACGAGGCCAGTGCCGCCGCCGAGTCGCCGCCTCCCACGACGGTCGTCCCGTCGGCGCCCGCCACCGCCTCGGCGACCGCGCGGGTTCCGGAGGCAAACGGCTCCATCTCGAACGCCCCCATCGGCCCGTTCCAGAAGACCGTGCCCGCCTTGACGATCTCTTCGGTGTAGGCCTCCACCGTGCGCGGCCCCACGTCGAGCCCCATCCAGCCGTCGGGCACCTCGGTGCCATCGAGCTCGCGGCGCTCGGTGCCCGCATCGAACTCCTCGCCGAGGACGAGGTCCAGGGGGAGCAGTAGCTTGCAGTCCGAGCTCTCCGCCTTCTCGAGCGCGCTGCGGGCGAGCTCGATGCCCTCCTCCTCCACGAGCGAGTCGCCCGTGGGC
>JACCUO010000132.1 GCA_013811765.1 Thermoleophilaceae bacterium
CTGCTGCACAGCGCCCTGCGCAGCCTCACCGGCCGTGGCCTGACAGTGGCGTTCGAGCTCACCGGCGGGCGAACGGAGGCGGGGCCCGCCAGACTGGGGGAGGAGGAGCTGCTCGAGCGCTTGAAGCGAGAGTTCGGCGCCGAGGAGGTCCTCTCCGAGGACGACGACGATCCCGAGACCGAGGACTGAGCGTGGCAAAACAGCCCGACATGAACCAGATGATGCGCCAAGTCCAGCAGATGCAGCAGGAGATGGCCAAGGCGCAGGAGTCCCTGAAGGACGAGGTGGTGGAGGCAAGCGCCGGCGGCGGGATGGTGACCGTCAAGGTCAACGGCGAGCTGGAGGTACTCGAGCTGCGAATCGATCCCGAGGCCGTTGACCCCGAGGACGTGGAGCTGCTCCAGGACATGGTCCAGGCGGCCCTGAACGAGGCGCTTCGGTCCGCCCAGGAGCTGGCGGCCTCAAAGCTGGGAGCGGTCACCGGTGGGCTTGGCGGCATGGGCCTCCCGGGTATCTAGGTGCTCCGGCGCTAGAAGCAGCTCCTGTTCGCGCCCCCGGTCAACCGCCTGATCACCGAGCTCGCGAGGCTGCCCGGGATCGGTCAGCGCACCGCGCAACGGCTGGCCTTCCACGTGCTGAGGGTCTCCGACGAGGAGGCTCTGGCGCTCGCCGAGGCCATCCGCGAGGTCAAGGCGACAGTCGGGCACTGCGAGGTGTGCTTCAACCTCGCCACCGAGGCCACCTGCCGGATCTGCCAGGACCAGCGCAGGGAGGCCGGGGTGATCTGCGTGGTCGAGGAGCCGAGTGACGTGATCCCGATCGAGCGAACCAACGAGTTCGGCGGCCGCTACCACGTGCTCGGCGGGGCGCTCTCACCGATCGACGGCGTGGACCCGGAGGACCTCCACATCGGCGAGCTGCTCGGCCGCGCCTCCTCCGACGGCGTGCGCGAGGTGATCGTGGCCACCAACGCCACCACGACCGGCGAGGCCACGGCGCTCTATCTGGCCGACGAGCTGCGGCAGCGCGCGCCCTCCGTGGTGGTCACGCGCCTTGCCAGCGGCCTGCCGGTGGGCTCTGACCTCGAGTACGCGGACGAGATCACGCTGGGCAAAGCATTCAGGGGGCGCAGGGAGCTCTGAAGCACCGCACCGATTCCCCGCGGCACCGATCCATCACCGGATTAAGCCGTAATCCCGCTTTGCGCTGAGGATCCGCAGCAGTGCCTGATCGAGCCGCGTACGGGTGATCTCGCCGCTGCGGACCGCCCGCAGGACCGCCACATACGCGGCCTGCTGGTCGCCGGCGGGGCCGGAGATGTAGAGCATGTCCGCGCCGGCCTCCATGGCCTTGACGGCGGCGTCCGGCACCGAGGTGAGCGCGGTGATCGGTGGATCGGCGAGGTCGTCGGTGATGGCTACGCCCTTGAACTTCAGCTCCTCGCGCAGTAGGTCGGTCGCCACCTTGGAGGACAGCGACCCGGGCGTAACGAAGTCGTCGACCGCGTACAGGCCGTGGCTCAGCACGATGCCGGGCACCCCGGCGGCGATCGCCGCCCGGAAGGGGACCAGGTCACGAGCGCGAAGCTCGTCAAGTGACTGGCCCACGTTGGCGGGTCCCTCCTCGGTCGATTGCGAGGCCGACCCGAGGCCGGGGAAGTGCTTGGCGGCGGTGAAGAGCCGCCTGCGGCGGTAGGCCTCCACCACGCCCCGGGCGTACCCGGCCACCCGCTCCGGATCATCTGAATAGGCACGGGGGCCAACGGCGCGATCCTCCGCCAGCCCAACGTCGAGCACCGGCGCGAGGAGCCCGCTGACGCCGAGTGGCTTGAGGGTCGAGCCTGCCTCCTCGGCCTCGGCCACGGCCGCTCCGACCGACGGGAGGTCGGAGGCCACGTTCGCCGGCGGGAGGTCGCTGAACACGTTGAAGTCACCGCCCTCCTGCATCGCCATCACCCACGGCGGCACGTGCTTCTCCTGCTGGGAGATGATAATCGCCTCGCCGGCCAGCGATCCGAGCTGCTGGGGATCCGTGTAGTTCCCGGCGTCGATCACCAAGCCGCCGAGGTCGAGCCTGCGCAGCTGACGGAAGACCGCTGCGTTCAGGTCCGTCCCGCGAAACCCGACCAGAAACAGCTGTGCGACCTTGCGGTCGGTGGGAATCCGCTTTACGAGGTCCGAGACGCTGCGGGGAACGCCCGCCCCGGCCGGGCGCGTGGCCTCCGGCGGCGGCGGGATCAGGCGGGCGAGGAAGGAGGTGCGGCGCTCGGCGGTCCGTTGTGCACCGGCCTCCTGCACCTTCGGCTGATCATCGTCTTCGCTTCGCAGGAACAGACCCACGACGGCTGCGAGGAGTACAAGCCCCACGATTGCGCCAACGCGTCCGGGCACGGCTTTCTGAAGTCTGGACACGGCGTCGGGCAGGCGGGCCTTCATGGGGCGAACGCTAACCTGCGCCGCCCGTGAACCGCCCCCAGGCACCCGAACTCGAGACCGTCGTGATGAAGTTCGGGGGCACGTCGGTGGCCGACGCCGACCGGATGAAGCGTGCCGCCGGACGCATCGTGCAAGCCGCCGAGGAGGGGATCCGGGTGGTGGCCGTGCTCTCTGCACGGGGAAAGACGACCGACGACCTGCTGGCGATGGCCCACGAGGTCTCCCACCGGCCCGACCCACGCGAGATGGACATGCTGCTCTCGACAGGCGAGCGGATCTCCTGCGCCCTCGCGGCGATGGTGATCAACGACCTGGGCCACGAGGCCATCTCGCTGACCGGCTCGCAGGCCGGCATCGTGACCGACACCTCGCACACGAAGGCGCGCATTCTCGACGTGCGCGCCGACCGCATCCGCGACGCCCTCGATGACGGCAAGATCGTGCTGGTGGCGGGTTTTCAGGGCGTGTCGACCGCGGCCGACGTGACCACCCTGGGCCGTGGAGGGTCGGACACCACCGCGGTGGCCCTGGCGGCGGCGCTCGGCGCCGACAGGTGCGAGATCTACACCGACGTCTCGGGCGTGTTCAGCGCCGACCCTCGGATCGTGGCCGACGCCCGCAAGCTGGCGGTGGTCTCCTTCGAGGAGATGCTCGAGATGTCGGCTTCGGGCGCCGGCGTCCTCCAGTTGCGCGCCGTCGAGTATGCGCGCAACCACGCCATCCCCATCCACTGCAGGTCGAGCTTCGAAGATGGACCCGGTACCTTCGTGGTCGACGAACACACCACCATGGAACGACCACTGGTCACAGCCGTCACGCACTCGACCGACGAGGCCCGGATCACGCTTACGGGCCTGCCGGATCGCCCGGGCATCGCCGGGCGGGTCCTCACCGTGCTGGCCAAAGCGACGGTGAACGTGGACATGATCATCCAGAACGAGCCGCACTCGGAGGGCCATCGGGCCGACATGTCCGTCACGGTCCCGCGTTCGGACCTGCCGGCCGCGATCGAGGCGCTCACGCCGCTCAAGGCCGAGCTTGGCGTGGGCGAGATCGCCACCGACCGGGCGATGGGCAAGGTCTCCCTGGTGGGGGCCGGGATGAGGAGCCATCCAGGCGTGGCCGCGAAGGCTCTCACCGTGCTCGGGGACGCCGACGTGAATATCGAGATGATCTCCACCTCGCCGATCAAGATCTCCTGCGTGATCCGCGAGGAGCATGTGAAGAACGCCGTTCGCGAGCTGCACACTGCATTCGACCTCGGCGCGGATGCGGTGCGGCGGGAGGACGTGGCGGGCGATCACCGGCCGGTAGTCGAGCCCGACTCCGGGGACGGGGACGCCTGATGCGCGTCGCCGTGGTGGGTGCCACCGGCGCTGTGGGCTCGACGATCCTCGGCGTGATGGGCGAGCGAAGCTTTCCCGCCAGCGAGATCGCGCCCTTCGCCTCCGAGCGCTCCGCCGGGCGAACGATCGACTTCGGCGAGGATCGCCTGGAGGTCACGGCGCTCGCCGATGACGCGGTCGCGGGCTTTGACCTGGCGCTTTTCTCCGCTGGCTCCGAGGTGAGCGAGCGGTGGGCGCCGCGCTTTGCGGACGCCGGGGCCGTGGTGGTGGACAACTCGTCGGTATGGCGGATGCGCGATCACGTTCCGCTCGTGGTGGCCGAGGTCAACCCCGAGAGCCTCGCGGACCACCGCGGGATCGTGGCAAACCCAAACTGTTCCACGATGCAGATGGTGGTCGCGCTGAAGCCGATCCTCGACACCGCCGGCATCGAGCGCCTCGTGATCTCCACCTACCAGTCGGTGTCGGGCACCGGCCGGCTCGCGGTAGAGGAGCTGCGCGACCAGACGCGGGCACTGCTCGACACAAAGGAGATATCGGAGCCGGCCGTCTTCCCCCACCAGATCGCCTTCAATGCGGTGCCTCAGGTCGAGACCTTCAAGGACGGCGACGACTACACGACCGAGGAGCGGAAGATGATGGGGGAGACCCGCAAGATCCTCGGCACCGAGGCGATCGGGATCTCCGCCACGTGCGTGCGGATCCCCGTCCACACCGGGCACTCACAGTCGATCAACGTGCAGACACGCGACGGGCTCTCGCCGGAGGCCTGCCGTGAGCTGCTCTCCTCGGCCCCGGGCGTGACCGTGATCGACGATCCCGCAAATGGGCTTTACCCACTGGCGATCGACGCCGAGGGCCAAGATCAGGTGCTCGTAGGCCGCATCCGCCGCGACCCCTCGCACGACCGCTGCCTGAACCTCTGGGTCGTGGGCGACAATCTGCGCAAGGGGGCCGCGACCAATGCCGTCCAGGTGGCCGAGCTGCTGAACGTGCGCGGTCTGATGGGCGGAGCCCGGACCGCCTCGGGATAGCGCGGCCGCTTCTAAGAGAGCGCCGCCTCGGGGCGCACGGAGGCCGGTCAGCGACCGAAGTTCAGCAGCAGAGGGGGAGCAGACGCTACCCCTTCTCACCCGACGGCTCCCCCGAAAATCACCCCTGACAGGGGAGGCGCTCGAGGCGCAGGTGGGGCATTCTTTCTGAATGAAGAACATTAATTCAGCACCCAAAAGGAGGATCATGGAAGATCACCAGAGGAAGTCGAGGATGGGGCGGGCCACGCTTGTTGCGGCGCTCGCCGCAATGCTTTCCCTCACCGCGGGGACGGCCGTGGCGCAGGCGGCGCCGCAGGCGGTCGTCCCGCCAGGGTGCGCGAACCCCGACAAGGGCAGCTGCACCGAGAAGGGTTCCGGCAATGCGGGGGACATCGACCAGAACCCCGGCACCACCCGCCCGGGCGGCACCGTGGGCCCTGACTGCGACGAGGGCGGGGGTAACAACCGGGGAATCAACCAAGAGGGCACGAACGGCAGAGTAGGCAAGGGCGGAGATAGCCCCATAGACAACGACAGGGGTCGCGGAAACAACCGTTGCGTCCCGGCATCCGGCGGTCCGCCGCCGCCGCCACCACCGCCACCGCCGACAGGGGTGATCAACCCGACAGGGGTGAACAACCCGACAGGGGTGAACAACCCTCAAGGCGGGAGCAGCGGAACGCTCGGTGCTCAGGCGAACAGCGGGCCGGGCGGTTCGGGTGGCCCCGGATCCGGTGGCCCCGGATCTGGAGCCCCTGGAGGGGTTGCGGGTGTCCAGAACAGCGGGACCTCGCCGGGCGATGGGACGCATCTCCATCCGGTGGCAAACCGCTCGGTTGCAAACCGCTCGGCACTGCCCAAGACGGGCTCTGAGCCGCTGGTGTTCCTGGTCCTTGCGTTGCTCACCGGCGCAGGAGGCCTCCTCGCAGGCGGGCGCCAGCTGAGCCTCAGGAAGCTGAGCCTCAGGAAGAGCTAGAGCAAGCACAGCACCGTTCCAAGGAGCCGAGAGGCCCGCTTCGGCGGGCCTCTCGGCTTGGACGGTGGTGACTGAGCCCCGTGCTCGGCTTTCAACGCAGGCACCTCACCTCTCGCACCGGCTCGATTGCCGTGGGAGGTCACGTCGGGCTGAAGCCGTGGCGAGCCCGTAAGCGGGTGAGCGCCCCACGTAACATGGAGCCTCCGCAGCGAGGAGCAGTCTTGGGAGTGCCTTACAGTCCGACCCGGAAGCCGGTGGGTCCCAAGCCGAGCCTCGAGAGCTTCGAGGCCTTTCCGGCGAAAGACGGAGTCGTTCTGCTGCGGGTTTCCGGCCGCTGGCGAGGATCCCCGCCCGGATCCTCTCCGCAGGTTCGCATGAACATTCGGCGGAAGGACGGGACGCGGGTTGTTCTCGCATTGGCGGATCCGACCCCCGCGCCGATCGGCACCCGGACCTGGCGAGCCGCCTTCGCCGCCCCCGCCAAACTGCTGGGAGACGACGCATCCGCGTTCGCCCTCGAGTTCCGCCCCGGTGGCCCGCTCGCCCTTCCCCGCCCGGTGGCCAGGCAC
>JACCUO010000134.1 GCA_013811765.1 Thermoleophilaceae bacterium
GCGCAGCGATCGACCGCGGCGTCGAGCTCCGCGTAGGTGTGCGCGCCGTCGGGCGCCTCGACCGCGATGTGGTCCGGACGGGCCCGAGCCGCCTCTGTCACCCAGTCGTGCACAGGTTGGAGCGTACGTCGGACTCCCGTTACACATCGATGTGTAGAAACGACAGTACGATGAGACCCATGAGCCGCACGAACATCGAGATCGACGAGGCGCTGATACAGCGAGTGATGCTCGCCTACGGCTTCGAGTCGATGCGGGAGGCCGTTGACTACGCGCTCCGCCAGCTCGTCGGTGACGGCGATCCCAAGGGAATGCTTTCGCTCGAGGGTATGGGCTGGGAAGGCGATCTCGATGTCCTGCGCGGCAAGACGCCACCGCCGAGGTGATCCTCGTCGACAGCTCGGGGTGGATCGAGATGCTCCGTGCGACGGGGAGCCCGGCGCACCGCACGCTCAAGCGGCTGATCTACGAGGATGCCCCGGTTGCGACCACCGAGATGGTCGCCGGCGAGATCCTGGCGGGGGCACGCAACGACCTCGATCACGTCAGGCTGAGGCGAGAGCTGATGGCCACCCGGTTCGTCCCCGTGGACGGCTTCGACGGCTTCGAGCGCGCGGCGCGACTCGTGCAGGATTGCCGCGCCCAGGGGATCACGGCAAGCCTCACCGACTGCCTCGTCGCCGCTCCCGCGATCGCCGCCGGGGCGGCTGTGCTGCACGCGGATGCCGACTTCGACCGGATCGCCTCCGCCACCGCGCTCGAGGTCTACCCGCTGGACGCCGCCTGACCCGGCGGGACTAACCTCTGGCCTGCAGATGGCCGCCACCGACTGGACCGAGGAGCAGGAGGGGCGCGCGATCGCGCCCGGCGCCGACTGGCTGCCCGCGGGCGAGTACGGGGACATCCGCTACGAGACCGCGGGCGGGGTCGCGAAGATCACGATCGACCGGCCGGAGGTCCGCAACGCCTTTCGCCCCCAGACGCTGATCGAGATCTCCGATGCGCTCGCCCGGGCCCGCGAGGACACCTCGATCGGAGTGATAGTGCTCACCGGCGAGGGGCCGCTCGCCTTCTGCTCGGGCGGTGACCAGCGCGTGCGCGGAGACTCCGGTTACCTCGCCGACGACGAGGCAGGCCGCGCCGGGGTCGGCCGCTTTCACGTGACCGACCTGCACATCCAGATGCGCCGGCTCCCGAAGCCGATCGTGGCGATGGTGGCCGGCTACGCCGTCGGCGGCGGGCACGTGCTGCACATCGTGTGCGACCTGACGATCGCCGCGGACAACGCGCGCTTCGGGCAGACGGGCCCGAAGGTGGGCTCCTTCGACGGCGGGTTCGGCGCCGGACTCCTCGCGACGCTCGTCGGCCCGAAGAAGGCCAAGGAGATCTGGTTCCTCTGCCGCCAGTACGACGCGCAAGAGGCGCTCGACATGGGACTCGTGAACAAGGTCGTCCCGCTCGAGGAGCTGGAGCAGGAGACCGTGCGCTGGTGTGGCGAGATGCTCGCCCATTCTCCCTTCTCGCTGCGCCTCCTGAAGGCAAGCTTCAACGCAGCCGAGGACGGCCTCGCCGGCATTCAGCAGCTCGCCCACGACGCCAACCTCCTCTTCTACGGAAGCGAGGAGGCGCAGGAGGGCCGCGATGCCTACCGCGAGAAGCGCGAGCCCGACTTCGGCAAGTTTCCCAAGCGGCCTTGAGCCACCGTTCGAGAGCAGGCGGTGCCCGTGAAGGGGTTCACCGTTCGAGAGCGGGCGGTGCCCGCGAAAGAGTTTCTTCTCCGGTGCGGCTCTGGCTGGTGGCAGCGCGGCCCAGAACGCTCCCTGCCGCCGTGGCCCCGGTGCTGGTGGGCACCGCGCTCGCGATATCCCAGGGCGATTTCCGCCCCTTGGCCTTCGTGGCCGCACTGGTGGGCAGCGTCTTTATCCAGATCGGCACGAACCTCTCAAACGACTACTCCGACGCGCGCCGGGGAGCGGACACCGAGGACCGCCTCGGACCGGTGCGCGTGACCGCGGGCGGGCTGATGCCGCCGCGCAGGGTGCTCACGGGAACCTACGTGGCGTTCGGGATCGCCGTGGCCGCGGGGCTCTACCTGGCCAGTGTGGCGGGCTGGGAGCTGCTGCTCGTGGGCGTCGCCTCGATCGCGGCCGGCGTCCTCTATACCGGGGGGCCGCGCCCATATGGCTACGAGGGCCTCGGGGAGCTGTTCGTGTTCCTCTTCTTCGGCGTGGTCGCGGTCGTGGGTTCCTACTACGTGCAGGTCGAGAAGCTGCCGTGGGAGGCGTTCGCCGTGTCGGTGCCGGTGGGTTTGCTGGCCAGCGCAATCCTCGTCGTGAACAACGTGCGGGACCTCGACACCGACCGCCGCGCGGGGAAACGCACGCTGGCGGTGAAACTCGGGCGGGAACCGACGAGGGCCCTTTTCCTCGCGATGCTCGTGCTGGCGTACGTGGTTCCGGTAGCGGTCGTCATCGCCGGTGGCCTTTCCTGGTGGGTGGTCCTGCCTCTCGTCACGCTTCCGCTCGCCGGGCGGCTCTGGAGGACCGTGCGTGCCCGCACCGACGGTCCCTCCCTGAACGCCGCCCTGGCGGGCACGGGGGGGCTGCTCGCCCTCTTCTCCCTGCTCCTGTCCGTGGGCATCCTGCTGTCGTGAGACGCTCCCTCCTGCGGCTGCAGATCCCGCTCAAGGAGCCGTTCGTGACCTCCGGGGGCGTCGTGGCCGCCCGCGACCTCGCGGTGATCCGCCTGGAGGACGACGACGGCACGGTGGGCTGGGGCGAGGCCGCGCCCCTCGAGCCCTACGACGGGGTCTCCCTGGACGAGGTGATCGCCTCGCTGCGCGAGGGGCCGCCGCCACGCGGATCCGCCCCCCAGGCGCGCGCGGCCTGGGAGCTGGCAGAGCTCGACCTGCAGATGCGCCGGCGGGGAAAGCCCCTGGGCGAGCCTTGGGCCGACGCCATCCCGGTGAACTGCACCCTCCCGGCCGGCCCGCCGGACGAGGTGGCCGCCGCGGCGGCCGCGGGGCTGCGCGAGGGGTTCTCATGCTTCAAGGTGAAGGTGGGGCTCCCCGACGACGGCCTGCGCGTGGCCGCCGTGCGCGAGGCGATCGGGCCGTGGCCCGCGCTGCGGGTGGACGCCAACGGCGCCTGGGATCCAGATGAGGCCGTGGAGGCGATCACGGCGCTCGAGGCCCACGACCTGCAGCTCGTGGAACAACCCTGCGCGACGCTGGAGGGGCTTGCGCGCGTGAGCGAGCGGGTGGGGGTCCCGGTGGCCGCGGACGAGTCGATCGCGGGAGCCAAGGATGTGAAGGCCGCGGCGAAGCTCGGCGCCTGCGCAGCGGTGAACGTGAAGCTCGCCGGCAGCGGCGGGTTCGGGCCGGCGAGGGACGCGCTGCGGGCCGCCCGCGACGCTGGGCTACAGGCGTGGCTGTCGAGCACCCTCGATGGCCCGTGGAGCATTGCCGCCGCGTTGCAGCTGGCCTCCTCGGAGCGCGTGTCACTGGCCTGTGGCCTCGCCACGCTCGATCTCTTCGACGCCGAGATCGCCCGGACGCTCCCGGCACCGCGCGCAGGCCTCCTTTCGGTGCCCCACGGCCCGGGCCTCGGCGTGGAGGTCTCAGAGACCGCGCTCGCGGAGGTCCTCGTCGAGGAGCTCGGCTAGGAGCCCGGCCAGGAGCCCGGCCACCTCCGCCGGGCGCTGCAGGTGAGCCGCATGGCCCGCCCCCTCGATGATCTCCGCCCGGCCCCGTGGCACACCGCGGGCGATCCTCCGGGCGGCCTGCGCGTAGCCGGTGTCGAGCCCGCCGGCGATCGCGAGGACGGGGATCTCGAGGGTGTGAAGGCGCTCCCAGACAGGCTCGAGCGCACCCTGTCCTGCCGTGCGCAGCAGCATCGCGAGCCCCCGCGGATCCTGGCTCAGGCGGTCGGCGCGCTGGCCTTCCACGAGCGCGTCCGCCTGATCGGCAAACAGGGGCTGGCGTTCCCAGATCGCCACGATCTCCTCGATCGGCTCGGTCTCCATCCAGCCCGCCAGCTTGGCGTCGGCCTCCGCGCGCGCGGCCCGCGCCGCAGGGGCCTCGATGCCGGCCGACACCCCAACCGTCACGAGACCTCTGTAGCGGCCCGGTTCCCGCAACGCCGCGTGGAGCGCCAGGCGGCCGCCCATCGAGTAACCGGCAAGCACCGCCCCCTCTCCGGCGGCGGCGATCTCCCCGAGGCGCCCTTCGTACGTGCTCTCGGAATGCCGGAGCCCCACGCTCGGATAGCGTTCTGGGAGCAGGTCCGCGACCGGCGCCCATGCGCCGCCCGACTGCATGAAGCCGGGAACGAAGACGATCGCGGGCGGGCGCTCGGACGCAGCCATCCCCACATGATCCCGACCAACCGGACCTACGCGCCCATCGAGGCCCTCGTGGACGAGCTCGTGCGGTGCGGCATGCGGCACGCGGTCACATGTCCCGGGTCGCGGAATGCCCCGATCGCGCTCACCCTGGCGGCGCACGAGCGCCTCGACGCGATCTCGGTGCTCGACGAGCGCTCTGCAGGCTTCCTGGCGCTCGGGATGGCCAAGGCGAGTGGACAGCCGGTGGCCGTGACATGCACGTCGGGCACCGCATCCGCCAACCTGCTCCCGGCGGTGGCCGAGGCACACGAGGCGGGCGTGCC
>JACCUO010000148.1 GCA_013811765.1 Thermoleophilaceae bacterium
GCACCCTGCTGGAATGGCTGCGCCACCGCGGCCGCACCGAGCTCGTGGCCGAGTCCCTCCACGTACATCCACAGACGGTCCGGTACCGGCTTGCTCGCCTGCGCGAGCTCTACGGCGAGCGCCTCGAAAATCCGGACGGGCGGTTCGAGCTGGAGCTCGCGCTCCGCTCGGCCACGCCGTGACGCCCGGCGCCCGGGCAGACTGCCCCGCAAGCCAACGGCAGTCAGATGTACGTGATAACGTACAGAGGGTGGATGCTCCCGCCACCCTTCGCCCACCGACAAACGGCGCCCGCCCCGACCGCGCCTTCGGCCCACGGGTGCGTGCCCTGCGGGACGGCATGGACCTTTCCCTGCGGGACCTCGCCGAGCGCAGCGGGGTCTCGGCGCCCATGCTCTCGCAGGTCGAGCGCGGCGAGACGAGCCCCACCCTCGCCGTGGCGGAGCGGATCGCCGCCGGCATGGAGCTGACGCTCTCCCAGCTGCTCCGCCTCGACGATGCCGACGGGGTGTCCGTGGTGCGCGTGTCCGACCGCCGCCACGGAGGACGCCGCCGGGGGCACCGCTATCAGGTGCTCACCCCGCCGCTCCCTGGCCTGCGCGCGGAGGTCTCGCTGCATACCCTGGCGCCCGGTGCGGCCACCGGTGGGGAGGGAGATCCTCCGATCCACGAACCTGGCGCGCGGGAAACCGCGGTGCTCCTCGAGGGTGAAGTGCGGCTGATGTGCGGCGGGGTGGCCCACGACCTGCAAGACGGGGATGCCGTGACCTTTGAGGCCGACCTGCCCCACCATTTCGAGAATCCCGGCGAGGGCGACTCGCGCTTCATCGCGATCGTCGCCGCCGGGCTGAGGAGGTCCTGAGGACGATGCCCCGATCCCTGTTCGACAAGATCTGGGAGGCCCACGAGGTGGCCGACTCCCTGCTCTACATCGACCTGCACCTCGTGCACGAGGTCACCTCGCCGCAGGCCTTCGAGGCGCTACGGCTGGCGGGCCGGGCGGTGCGCCGCCCAGACCGCACGCTGGCCACCGCGGACCACAACGTGCCCACCGACGGATCGAAGGTGGCGGCCCAGATCGCCGACCACCTGTCGCGCGTCCAGGTCGAGACGCTCGAGCGAAACTGTGAGGAGTTTGGAGTCCCGGTGCATTCGATCGGCTCCGCGAGGCAGGGCATCGTGCACGTGATCGGCCCCGAGCTCGGGGTCACCCAGCCCGGCATGACCATCGTCTGCGGGGATTCGCATACCTCCACCCACGGCGCCTTCGGAGCGCTCGCGTTCGGCATCGGCACCAGCGAGGTCGAGCACGTGCTTGCCACCCAATCCCTTCAGCAGCGCAAGCCGAGGTCGATGCGTATCCGGTACGAGGGTGCGCTCGGCTACGGCGTGAGCGCCAAGGACCTGATCCTCGGCACGATTGGCCGCATGGGCGTCGAGGGTGGGGTCGGCCACGTGATCGAGTACGCCGGCCCGCCGATCGAGGCGCTCTCCATGGAGGGCCGCATGACGGTCTGCAACATGACGATCGAGGGGGGCGGACGCGCGGGAATGATCGCTCCCGACGACACCACCTTCGAGTGGGTGCAGGGATGTGAGGCCGCGCCGGACCCACTGCCGCTTCAGGAGTGGCGGGCGCTGCGCACAGATGACGGCGCCCACTTCCACGAGGAGGTGGTGATCGACGCGTCTGCCATCTCGCCCCAGGTGACCTGGGGTACGACGCCGAGCATGGTGACCGACGTGACCTCGGCCGTGCCAGACCCCGCAAGCGAGGGCGACGAGCGCGCACTCGAGTACATGGCGCTCGAACCCGGCACTCCCGTGCAGGACATCCGTCTCGACCGGGTCTTCATCGGCTCCTGCACCAACTCCCGGATCGGCGACCTTCGCGAGGCAGCCGAGGTGGTCAAGGGCAGGCGCGTGGCAGCCACGGTGGGCGCGATGGTCGTACCGGGCTCCCAGCAGGTCGCGGCGCAGGCCGAGCGTGAGGGGCTCGATCGGGTGTTTCGCGAGGCCGGCTT
>JACCUO010000214.1 GCA_013811765.1 Thermoleophilaceae bacterium
CGCCCGTTGGCGGTCGGGGGCCCCTCGTAGAACACATAGGGCTCCGCGCCCTGGCGGCGGCGGATCGACTCGCCGAAGACGTCCCGCTCGCGCCAACGCTCGAGGATCTCCTCCTCGAGGCGGGGAAAGGACTGCTTGGGGTCGACTGGCTGGTAGCGGGCCACGGGGGCGAGGGATTATGAAGCCGCTCGGCCCCTTCGGAGGACGGGGCGGTGCGTATACGTGAAGCCTCAGGCAGCCAGCTTGCGGCAGATCTCGGCGAGGCTGCGCTTCTCCTGCTCGTCCAGGGCGGAGAAGGCGCTGCTCACGCGGGTGGCGTGCGCCGGGAAGAGCTGCTCTACGAGGGACCGGCCCTGGCCTGTTAAGTCCACCGCGGCCGCGCGGCGGTCGCGCTCGAGCCGCCGCCTGCGCACCAATCCGCGCGACTCGAGCGTGAGCGTGACCTCGGTTGCGTTGGCCTTCGACCAGCCCAGACGCCGCCTCAACGCGCGCAGCTCGAGTGATCCACCGGCGGTGGTGAGCACGACGAGGGCCGAGAACCCGGCGGCAGAGACCCCCTCCCGCTCGAGTTCCGCCGCGAGCGCACGCCGCACGGAGGTCTCCGCGCGGAGCAGCGCCTGCAGGGCACGGTGGGCGAGGGGGTCGCCGACCTCGAGCGTCATCGACTCGCGATGCTAGGCCCGCGCGCGGACCGATCTGCGCGTGGGTCGTAGGATCGCGCTCATGATCCTGCGCCCGGCAGCGCTCGTCGTGCTCCTCGGCGCGCTGCTCGCCTCGGGCTGCTCCGATGGCGCGGAGGGGGTGCCGGCTGCCTGCCGGCAGGGGCCTGAGGCGGTCCGGACCGCGCTGCGGCAGGCGCCCGGCCCCGTGACGCTAGACGGCACGCCGCTGTCGGAGTGCATCGACGATACGAGCGGTGGCGGCGACCTGCGCGACGTGGGCACGGCATACGTCGAGGCGGCCGCCGTGCTGGCCCCCGCCGCAGCACGGAATCCCGACGGGGCGGCTGCGGTGCAGCTCGGGTACCTGATGGGAGCCTTCACGCGCAGCAAGGCCGGCGCTCAGGGGGTGGGCTACGAGCTCGGCCGCCGGCTGCGCTCCGAGCTGCTCTCCGTGGACGTCCGCTCACCGGCCTTCGTGCGCGGCGAGCGCGCTGGCCGGCGCACCGGCTGAGCGGTATAGCCTCTCCGGAGAAGAGTCGGCGACGGCGAGGAGAGGGATGGCGGACCCGCAGCAGCTCTGGGGCTCGGAGACGACCAAGGCGGTCGAGAACTTCCCGGTCTCCGGCGAGCGCGTACCGGTAACGGTCGTGCGAATGCTCGCGCACATCAAGGCGGCGGCGGCCCGCACGAACGCCGACCTCGGGCTGCTGGACTCCGGCTTGGCCGAGCGCACGGCGGCGGCGGCCGACGAGGTTGCCCGGGGCGAGCACGACGACCAGTTCCCGATCGACGTCTTCCAGACGGGCTCCGGCACCTCCACCAACATGAACGCCAACGAGGTGATCGCCAACCTCGCGGGGGAGGGTGTCCACCCCAACGACCACGTGAACATGGGGCAGTCCTCAAACGATGTGTTCCCGTCTGCCGTGCACCTGGCCGCGGTGACCGAGATCACGAATCGAGTCCTCCCCGCACTCGAGCTGCTGGCTGGGTCGCTCGAGGCCAAGGCGAGCGAGTTCGCGGACGTGGTGAAGGCCGGCCGAACGCACATGATGGACGCCGTGCCCGTCACGCTCGGGCAGGAGTTCGCGGGGTTCGCCGCGCAGATCCGGCTGGGCCACGCACGCGTCGGCGATGCCCTCCCACGGGCCTCCCAGATCCCGCTGGGGGGCACCGCCGCGGGGACCGGCTTGAACACCCACCGGGACTTCGCCGCGGGGGTGCGCAGGAGGCTCGCCGAGACCACCGGAGCGTCAGTTGAGGGCCCCGCCGACCCCTTCGAGGCGCAGGCCAACCGCGACGCCCTCGTGGAGCTCTCCGGCGCCCTCAAGGTCGTGGCCGTCTCGCTCACGAAGATCGC
>JACCUO010000215.1 GCA_013811765.1 Thermoleophilaceae bacterium
GGGGAAGGGCGCGGCGCTCATCGCGCGGCAGATCGGGCGGCATCCAGTCCGGGGCGCATGCCCGCCGGCAGTCTCCGGCGCACGCGCCAGGGCGCCCCCGCGAAGGAATGATTGGCCACGGTGGCGAACCCTCCCTCGTCCGTGCGCAGCGCCAGGATCAGGTGAGCGATCCTGTCCGAGGGCGGCAGATCGCGATCGTCGGCACGCACGCAGAAGCAGTGCACCTGCCGGGCTCCGGGCGGGAACAACAGCGCGCCGGCCTCCCCCACGAGCCAGACGCCCATGCCGCGGGACTCCAACGCGAGGCCCGTGCGGCGCTGAAGCTCGCGCTCGTGGTGGCCCAGGAGATCGCCGAGCAGGCCCTGAGCGACCGGCTCGCCGCGCTCGTTGCGGGGGCCCTTGGGCCGCAGCACGCTGGCTCCACGATAGGCGTAGAGCTCAGGCGTGATCCATGCGTGGGCCAGGCTCGCGAGGGCCACCGGGAAGGCCAGCGGCTCGAGCGCCACCAGGGCGAGCGCCGCGGCCAGGAAAGGGAGCGTGTAGAGCAGCGTCCAGCACTGCCAGACGCGGGCCTGCCGACGCAGCGAACGTGCGTCTGTCCGCGCCTTCCACGGAACCTGGCCCAACTCGGCAAGCGCCGGCGCCGGGCGTTCCGGGGCTTCTATCTGGGCGGGCACCCCGCGGGCTATCCGCCCGCGATCGGGCGACGCATGATCACGAGCTCTGCATCATGAGGCAGCTCACGGATCTGTAAGGCCTCGCCCCCGCCCTGGTCCAGCACGCCGATGTAGCCGGACTCGAGCTGCTCGCGAAATTCTTCGGCGGCCGCCTCGAAAGCCGGCTCGTCCTCGCGGGTCCACTCGGCGAGCGTGGAGTGCCCGCTCGCGTCCATCCTCAACAGTCTGGGCATGGCTGTCCTCCCTTTGCGAGTTGGTCGTTGCCCATGGTAGGTGGCTCCGTGAGCGGGGGCCGAACTCCCGCGGGCACGGCTCCGTCGGGATCCGGCAACGGGGTGGCGCAGGCATGCGCGGCCGGCTATTTGAGCCGTTCCACCTCGCGAGTCAGCGCCGCCAGCCTGCGCTCGATCTGCACGAGCTCCTTCCCGGAATCGGCGGCGGCCTCGACTGCATCGGCCGAGTCGTTCTCTACGCGGCGCAGGCGCCGATCGAGCTTGGTCACGTCGGACTCCTCGCCTGCGCGGCGCAGCCGCCGCTCCTGATTGTCGATCTCCGTGGCCGTCCTGGCCAGGCGCTTGTCGATCTCCGCACTACGCCTGTTGATCGAGCGCTCCAGCAGCACCACCCGATCCTCGTCGACCGCCTTGCTCTCCGACTCGTTGGCCTTGATCAGCGCGTAGGCGGCCACCGCGGCAGCGAGCACGGCGATCACGCCGAGGACGACCAACCAGCGGCGCAAGGAACGGAAGTCCTCCACCGCCAGAGCAGGGGTCGTGGTAACGCGCTCCCGAACCGGAGGATCGCGCTGCGGATCGATCGGTGGCGGCATCGTGAGCGGCAGGCTACGCGGATTCCGTCATCCGGGCTGGTCGCCGAGCCGCTCCCGCACCAGCCGCTGCACCTCGCCGCCATCCGCGCGGCCCTTGGTCTCGCGCATGACGGCTCCGATTATCGCCCCCATCGCCTTGTCGTTGCCTGCCCTGATCTTCTCGACGGCATCGGCCTGTGCGGCCATCGCGCGCTCGACCACCTCCACCAGCTCGTCGCCGCCGGCGCGCGCCAGGCCCTTCGACTCGACGATCTCCCGGGGGTCCCCACCTTCGGCCACCAGGGTGTCGAGCACCTCCTTGGCGGCCGAGTGCGCGACGGCGCCCTCGCGCACCATCGCCACGAGAGCTGCCAGCGAGGCCGGCTCCACCTTGGATTGCGCGGGGTCGGGATCGGCGTCGCCGAGCCGGGCTAGCAGCTCACCGGTGACCCAGTTGGCGATCGCCCGCGGGTCTCCTTCGGGACCGCCCGCGCTCACGGTGGCCTCATAGAAGTCGCCCAGCTCGGTTCGGAACGCCAGCAGCTTCGCCACGTCCGGGGGCAGGGCGAGCTCGCGCTCCAGGCGCTCGGCACGCCCCGCGGGCAACTCTGGCAGCGCGGCGCGGGCGCGGGCGAGCATCTCCTCGGTCGGAGCGAGCGGCACCAGGTCGGGCTCGGGGAGATAGCGGTAGTCGTGGGCCTCCTCCTTCGAGCGCAACGGACTCAGCACCCCCGTCGCGGGGTCGTAGTGAAGCGTCTCCTGAACGACCTCTCCCCCGGAGCGCACGATCTCCTCCTGGCGGGTGATCTCCGCGTTCACGCCCCGTTCCAGGAAACGGAACGAGTTCATGTTCTTCAGCTCGGTCTTCGTCCCGAGCGACGCCTCACCCGCGGGCCGGATCGACACGTTGGCGTCACACCGCAGGGACCCCTCCTCCATGCGCACGTCGGAGACCTCGAGCCGCCGCAGCGTGGCCTGCAGCAGCTCCAGCCACTCCTTCGCCTGCGCAGCGGAGCGCACGTCCGGCTCGGTCACGATCTCCACGAGGGGCGTGCCACCGCGGTTGAAGTCCACCACGCTCGCCTCGGCGGAGTGGATGCGTCCCGAGGTGCCGGCGTGCACGAGCTTGGCGGCGTCCTCCTCCAGATGGACCCTGTGAATGCGGATCTCCCCCAGCCGGCCGCCCGACGCAAGGGGGACGTCGTACTGGGAGATCTGGTAGCCCTTGGGCAGATCGGGATAAAAGTAGTTCTTGCGGTGGAAAATCGACCGTGGCGCGAGCTCGCACTCGAGTGCCATGCCGATCATCAGGGCGAAGTGCACCGCCTCGGCGTTGGTGACGGGTAGCGTGCCCGGATGACCCAGGCAGACGGGGCACGTACGCGTGTTGGGGTCCTCGCCGAAGGACAGCTCGCAGCCGCAGAACATCTTCGTGCGCGTCTTGAGCTGGACGTGGATCTCGAGGCCGATGACCGGCTCGTAGGCGCGCTCGGCGACCGCGTCAGCCACGCGGCGGCGCCCCGTCGAAGCCGACCGCCCGCTCGATCGCGTGGGCGGCTTCCAGTATCCGGTTCTCGCTGAAGGCCGGTCCGGCGATCTGAAACCCCACGGGCAGGCCGTCCGACATGCCGGTGGGGATCGAGATGGCCGGAAGGCCTGCGAGGGGCATCGGCACCGTGAGCGCGTCCGAGAGGTACATCGCGAGCGGGTCCTCGGTGCGCTCGCCGAGCCCGAAGGCCACGGTCGGCGAGGTGGGGGTCACGATCAGGTCCACTCGCTCGAACGCCGCGCGAAAGTCGTCGGCGATCTTCGTGCGCACGCGCTGGGCGCGGCCGTAGTAGGCCTCGTAGTAGCCGGAGGAGAGCGCGTAGGTGCCGAGCATGATGCGGCGCTTGACCTCCGTGCCAAAACCCTCCTCCCGGGTCTCCTCGTATAGAGAGAGCAGATCGGTGTGGCCGGCGCGTGGGCCAAAGCGCACCCCGTCGTAGCGGGCGAGGTTCGCGCTGGCCTCGGCCGGAGCGATCACGTAGTAGGCCGCGATCGCATGGCCGGCGTGCGGAAGGGCCACCGGCTCGACGCTTCCGCCGAGCTGCTCGATGCGCTCGACCGTCGCGTCAAAAACCACTTTGACCCCCGGGTCGACGCCCGCCCCGGTGAGCTCGGGGGGAACGCCGAAGCGCAGCCCGTCAAGGCGTTCGGCTACCGGCAGGCGAATGTCTTCGGGGAGTCCGGTCGACGTGCAGTCACACGGGTCGGCACCCACCATGTGGCTCAGGAGCAGGGCGCAGTCGGTGACGTCACGCGTGAGCGGCCCCGCCTGGTCGAGCGAGGAGGCAAACGCGATCATCCCGTAGCGGGAGACCGCACCGTAGGTGGGCTTCATCCCCACGATCCCGCAGAGGGACGCCGGCTGGCGGATCGAGCCCCCTGTGTCGGTGCCGATCGCCCACGGTGCCAGCCCCGCGGCCACGGCGGCCGCGGAGCCCCCGCTCGAACCGCCGGGCACCTTTGTCTCATCCCAGGGGTTGCGCACAGGGCCAAAGCCCGAGTTCTCGTTGGAGGAGCCCATCGCGAACTCGTCCATGTTCGTCTTGCCGAGCACCGTCGCGCCCGCCAAGAGCAGCCGCTCGACAGCGGTGGCGGTGTAGGGAGGGCGGTAGCCCTCGAGAATTCTCGAGCCGGCTGCGCTCGGCACGTCCCCGACGCAGAAAAGGTCCTTGACGGCCACGGGCACCCCCTGAAGCGGCCCATCCGCCGGAGCGTCCGGCACCTCCTCGGCCACCCACAGGAAGGCACCGAGCTCCTCGGCGGCCGCGCGGTCGCGGTAGACGCGAAAGAGCTCCTCGGCAGCCAGCTCACCTCCACGGATCTGCGCGGCGGCCTGCGCCGCACTCAGCTCGAGGACGGCCTGGCTCATGCTCTCCGGACGGGGCGTGCCACCCTAGAGCGGCTCGACATTGATGTCCGCGGGCAGGTCGAGGATCACGACGTCCCCCTCCCGCCGGTCCTGGAACAGGCCGAGGATCGCCGAGCGTGGCACGACCACGGTGGCCAGGAGGGGATCCCCGGGTGGATACCCCATGTTCGTGGAGGTGGCGAACTGGTGCGCGAACTTCTCGGCGCTCTCGCGCGAGAGAGTCCACGCCAGACTGCGCTCACCGCCTTCGTGGCTGTGGCCGCGGTACGCGGTGACATCCTCGGGCAGGGCGGCCAGCAGGGGGCGCTCGGCCTCCCTCATCAGGTGGTCCCTGTGGGGGCGCGGGCTGGAGAAGAGCCGCCGCCAGGTCTCCAGGTTCGGGGCCACCGCATCCGCCGCCGTCCAGGCATCGCCGAGCAGGCGCCAGTAATCGGGCGACTCCATGTCCTCCTCCATCTCGAGGAAGGCGCCGAGTGCCTCGTGACCTTCGAAGGTGAGCAGGTAGGCCGACCAGCGGCGGCCCTCGAGCAGTCGCTTGCGTACCGATTCCATCGTCATGGATCAGTCCTCCCTGGTCGCGCCGGGGCGGGGCACCCGGAAGCCCACCCCGTCCGAGTCGGGCGCCTGGTCGAGCGCCCGCTCGCGCGAGAGGCTCGGGCGGGGCTCATCGGGGCGCAAGACGTTCTCGAGCTCGACAACGTGAGCCGTGGGCGCAACCTCCTCGAGGTTCAACTCACCGATCTTCTCGATGTGGTCAAGGATGCCCGAGAGCTCGCCCGTCATCCGCTCGACCTCATCGTCGGTAAGCCGCAGCCGTGCCAGGCGCGCCACATGCAGTACCTGCTCGCGTTCGATCATCGATTCGATTCTATGGCCGGGTCGGCGCCTGGCGGATCCCGCCACGCTGTGCCCGCCCCCTCGCAGCGCAGCGCCCGGGCGCAGGACAGTGCGAGCACTCCCAGCGCGACGAGCGCCAGCGGCACGCCGGATTTCACCGTCGTGGCCTCGTCGAAGCCGGGTTGCTGAAGAGCGCGGAAGGCTACGAGCAGCGCGGTCAGCGAGGCGCTCAGCGCGGCGATGGCACTGGGGGTCCATGGAGGCGCGAACCGTCGGCCGGCGGCCCGCAGAAACGCCGCCGCCAACGCCAGCACCACGGTCAGGAGGAGCCCGCCGAGGGTCACGCGGTCGATCGCGCCTCGCAGCTGCCAGGCGTTCTTCTCCGAGCCCTCCGCGACAGCCCGGGCGCGCCGATCGACCTCGCGCGGGATCTCTCCGCCCAGCGCTCCCCGCGGCTCCGTGAACCGCTCGATCCGGCGCGCCTCATCGCCGCCCGCCGTGCTGTACCAGTCGGCTGCCATCACGAAGAGGAGGGCGAGCGCGGCCACCATGGCCACGACGTCGGCCGCGATCAGCCGCTCGAAGGTCAACTGCGGGGGGGCGCCGGTAACAGCTCGATCTCGGGCGCCGCCTCGACCGGCACCCCCGTGCCATCGGTGAGCTCGCCATCGCGGCTGAAGCGCTCGTCGCGCATGGCGAGGATCGCTCCCGCCAGCACGCCGTACACGGCGAGCAGTCCGAGCCAGGCAATGGCCGTTCGGCCGGTCTCGATCGGCAGCCCCGCGGGGGGCTCCAGCGACCTGGGGAGGTTGAGCACCCTGATCGTGGCGACGGCGGCCACGATCCCCGCGAAGATCGTGAGCATCGCGTCCGCTGCGATCCCCACGGCCGCGGTGCGCTGGATCGCCGTCACGACGAGCAGGCCGACCGCGAGCACCCCCAGCACCAGCAGGAGGATGTCGACCGCCGAATACGCCTCCCACGCGCTGAGGCGGATGGTGGCATCCGCGCCATGGTCCTGCACGGACACCTCGTACCAGGGCAGGAACAGCCCCACGACCAGCGCGACGCCCGAAACGGCCGCCATCCACTCGCCCGCCCTGAGCCTGCGCAGGTCCATCGCCGCGCCCAGCCTACCCGTGGATCGGCGCGGTCGAGCCTGCACCGGGCTGCAGCCGCGCGGCCCTCACCGTGTTCGAAAGCAGCATCGCGATCGTCATCGGGCCCACCCCGCCCGGGACGGGCGTGATCGCGCGCGCCTTCGCGCGCACCGCGGCGAAGTCGACGTCGCCGACCAGGCCATTCTCTGTGCGGTTCATACCCACGTCGATCACCACCGCCCCTTCCCGGACCATGTCGGCGGTCACGGTGGCGGGCCTTCCGACCGCCGAGACCAGCACGTCGGCCTCCCGGCATACGGCGGCGAGGTCTCGCGTTCGTGAGTGGCACTGGGTGACCGTGGCGTTGGCCGCGAGCAGAAGCTGCGCGAGCGGCCTGCCCACCAGCTGCGAGCGTCCGATTACCACCGCGCGGGCACCTTCGAGCTCCACCTCCGCGTGGGCGAGCAGCTCCATAACGCCGGCGGGCGTGCAGGGCACCAACCCCTCGCGCCCGTGGACGAGGAGGCCCGCGCTGAAGGGTGTGAGCCCGTCGACATCCTTCTCCGCCGCAATGGTGCCGGTCATCTCGTCGGCGTCGATCTGAGCCGGGAGCGGCAGCTGGAGCAGGATGCCGCTTACCGCGGGGTCGGCGTTGAGGCTCTCGAGCAGCGCGCCCAGCTCGGACTGCGGCGTGTCCGCCGGCAGGTCGTGGTGAACAGACGCTATCCCTACCTCCTCGCACGCCTTTCGCTTCATCCGCACGTACACCTGCGAGGCGGGATCCTCCCCCACCAGAACCGTGGCCAGCCCCGGCCGCACCCCGACCGCCCGCAGCTCGGCCACCTCCGCGGCCACCCGCTCGCGCACGCGGGCGGCGACGGCGCGCCCGTCGATGACCGTCACCCCGTCACCCCGTCACCGCCGCTTCAACGGCGCGTAGTCGGCCATCAGCTTGCGCTCTGCTCCGTCCCGCGCGAAGCGCACCACCACCAGGCCGCCGGGCTCGCTGCCGGTGACCACGCCGTCACCGAACTTGGCGTGGGTCACGTCATCGCCGAGCGCGAAGGTGGCTCCCGGGCTCGGCTCGATGCGGCTCGGGGCGGCGCCGCCGAACCCTGCTCCGGAGCCCGACCAGGAGGAGGCGGCGGACCTCGCGCTCGGCTGCTCCTCGGCGTCCGTGAGCTCGGGTGGGATCTCGCCCAGGAAGCGGCTGGGCACGTTCCACTCGCGGCCCCCGTAGAGGGCGCGTGTGCGGGCGTAGGTCAGGTAGAGCTGTCTGCGCGCGCGGGTGACGCCGACGTAGCAGAGGCGGCGCTCCTCCTCGATGTCCCCCGCCTCGATCGAGCGCGAGTGGGGAAACACTCCATCCTCGACGCCGATCATGAACACCACGTCGTACTCGAGACCCTTCGCGTTGTGAAGGGTCATCAACGTGACGATGCCCTCGTCATCGCGCAGGTTGTCCTGCTCGGAGAAGAGCGCGATCTGCTGCAGGAACTCCTCGACGGAGCTGTCCTGGCCGGCGGCGTCGTACTCCCTCGCCACCCCCACGAGCTCCTCCAGGTTCTCCATCCGGCCCTGGGCCTCGATCGTGCGCTCGGCCTCGAGCGTGGCGAGGTAGCCGGTGTCGTCGAGCACCTCCTGAAGGAGGTCCCCCACCGAGGCCTCTGCCGCGCGGTCGCGCAGGCGCTCCATCGTGTCCATGAACCGCCCGACCGCCTTGACCGCGGCGGCGCCCAGCCCCGGCACATCCTCCGGGGCCATCGCGACGTCGAAGATCGGCTCGCCCATAGTGTTGGCGTGCGAGGCGATCCTTCCCTGCGAGGTCTGCCCGATCCCTCGCCGCGGGGAGTTCACGATCCGTCCGAAGGACACCACGTCGTGCGGGTTCACGAGCAGGGTGAGGTAGGCCAGCGCGTCCTTGATCTCGGCGCGCTCGTAGAAGCGGGTGCCGCCGATCACCTGGTAGCCCACGCCGTAGCGCACGAGCGTGTCCTCGAGCACGCGGCTCTGGGCGTTGGCGCGGTAGAAGACGGCCACGTCGTCGCGCGAGCCGCCGCCGTCCACGTGGCGCTCGATCTCCCCGGCCACGTAGCGGGCCTCCGCGTGCTCGTCCTCGAGCTCGCGCACGTGGATCGGGTCCCCCCTGCCGAGGTCGGTCCAGAGGTGCTTGGGCTTCTGGGCCCGGTTGTTGGCGATCAGCGCGTTGGCCGCGTCGAGGATCGTCTGCGTCGAGCGGTAGTTCTGCTCGAGCTTGATCACGGTCGCGTCGGGGTAGTCGTTTTCGAAGTCGAGCAGGTTGCGGATATCGGCGCCTCTGAAGGCGTAGATCGACTGCGCGTCGTCGCCGATCACGAACAGGTTGCGGTGTTCCTCGGCCAGCAGCCGCAGCCAGCGGTACTGCGCGTGGTTGGTGTCCTGGTACTCGTCCACGAGCACGTGACGGAACGAGCGGCGGTAGCGCTCGAGCACCTCCGGGAAGAGCTCGAACAGGTTCACGCTGCGCATCAGCAGGTCGTCGAAGTCCATCGCGTTCATCGAGTGGATCCGCTTCTCGTAGACCTCGTACACCTCGGCGGCGGTCTGCTCGAAGTAGGAGGCCACCTTGAGGCGGTAGGCCTCGGCGTCGAGCAGCTGGTTCTTGGCGTCGGATATCTGGCGCTT
>JACCUO010000219.1 GCA_013811765.1 Thermoleophilaceae bacterium
CGCTTGACCCGCCGCGCCCGGTGGCCACGACGGGTGTGCCGCAGGCCATGCTCTCGAGCGGCACCAGCCCGAACGGCTCGACCCAGCGCACCGGGAAGATCAGGGCATCGGCGGCGGCGTAGATCTCGGGGAGCTCGCTGCGGCGGTGGCGCTCGAAGCTCACACGGTCGGCGAGGCCGAGCCGATCCACCAGGGCGTGCAGCTGCGCGAGGTGTAAGGCATCGCCTCCCCCCACGATCCGCAGGGTCGCCTCCGGCGGAAGACGCTCGAGCGCCTCGATCGCGGTGTCGATTCCCTTGCGCTCATCGATGCGCCCGCAGTAGAGCAGCCGCCAGCCCCAGTTCGACTCCTCTTTCCCCGGGTCCTTGAAGAGCTCCAGGTCGATTCCGGGGTGGTAGACCTCCGCGCGTGGGGGATCGAACCCGGCTTCGCGTGCGCTCGCCCGCAGGGTGTGGCTTGCGAAGAGGAAGCGGCTCGAGCTCTCAAGGCGCCTCGCGCGGCGCCTGAGCAACCGCCACCAGGCATCCACGCGCGGCCCGTAGATCAGCCAGTCGTCAACCACCGTGGCCGCAGCCGGCAGGCCCGCGCGGCGGGCGCGCTCGATCAGCGAGAGGGACATGCCGCCCATGGCCCACCAGCTCACGACGTCGGGGGTGAACTCCTCGAGCCGGCGATCGAGCACGCGTGCGTTATGGCGCTCGAGCGCGAGCCGCTCGCCAACGGTCAGGCGCGGGAAGTCGTGGTCATGCCAGTACCAGCGCAGCTCGCGGTGGACGTCGCGTTCGTCCGCCGCCGAGGCGTCGGGCTCGCGCCAGTCCGTGGTCAGCACGCTCACGTCGTGCCCCGCCGCGCGGTGGTGGGCCACCGCCGAGCGCCACATCAGCTCGTAGCCGCCGAGGTGGTGGGGCGGATACATGTTGCCGACGGTCAGGATCCGCACCGGGGGGAAAGCTTAGATGTAGAGGCACTGGACCGGCTGTCGAACCGCAACCGGCCATGTTTGGACCGTCGGGGCTATGCCGACACCGCGCCGGGCCTCAAAATTGGCTCATGCTGGGAAGGTCCCTCAGTCGTCGAGCACCCGCGGTAGCCGCCGTGGCAGGCCGCTTCGGGCGGGACGTCGGAGTCTGCATGAAGCTGGTCGAGCGCACGATCGAGCGCGCCCAGGCCAGGGGAGCAGAGCTGGTGGTCTTCCCCGAGTCGGCCCTCGGTGGGTACCTCTTCGAGACCAAGCTCCCGTCGCTGCATCCCCCGGTGGCGCCCCCGCCCACGATCGACGTCTATGGTGAGGAGATGGCCCGGCTGGCGCACGTGGCGGGTCCCACCGTGGTGTGCGTGGGTTACACGGAGGCCGCGCCCGACGGCCTCTACTCGAGCGCCGTCTGCCTCAATGGGGACGGAGTGCTGGGCCACCACCGCAAGGTGCACCTTCCCCCGGGCGAGCGGGCGTCATTCAGTGCGGGCGAGGAGTTTGCGGCCTTCGATACCCCGCTCGGAAGGATGGGGATGATGATCTGCTACGACAAGGTTTTCCCGGAGGCAGCCCGCGCTCTCGCCCTCGACGGCGCCGGAATCATCGCTTCGCTGTCGGCCTGGCCGGCGTGCCGCACCGAGCCCGCCTCGTGGACACGTCGCGATCGCGAGGTTCGCCACTTCAATCTGCTCGACCAGGCGAGAGCGCTCGAGAACCAGGTGGTCTGGGTCTCCGCCAACCAGAGCGGTAGGCTCGGCAGCCTGCGCTTCCCGGGGCACGCCAAGGTGGTCGACCCCGACGGCCGCGTGCTGTCCTCGACGGGCTCGCGGCCGGGCATGGCGCTTGCGCGGGTGGATGCCCTGCGGGCGATCGACCCGCCGCGCAGCGAGTTCTCCCACCTCGCCGACCGGCGCCCACAGGCCTACGGGCTCCCGACGCCCGTGGCGCTCCCAACCGCCGCCGGAATCTAGCGCGTGTGCGGGATCGCAGGGGAGTACGGCCGGCTCCGGCCGGGGGAGAGCAAGCGGATGCTCGATCGGCTCGAGCACCGGGGCCCCGACGACCACGGGGAGGTTCGCCTAGGGCGGAGCTGGCTCGGTCACAGGCGGCTCTCGATCGTGGACCTCCAGAGCGGGCACCAACCGCTGGTGACCTCGGACGGGGAGCTGTGGCTGGTCGGCAATGGCGAGATCTACAACCACGAGGACGTGCGCTCGCAGATCGGGCCGGTGGACTACGCCACCCGCTCTGACAACGAGGCCGCGCTACACCTGCTCGCCGCGGACGGGCCCGGGGCCTTGGGGGAGCTCGAGGGCATGTTCGCCCTGCTCGCCGCCGGTTCGAACGGCGGCTTCATGGCTGCGCGCGATCCGGTGGGCATCAAGCCGCTGTACTGGGCCCGCGGCGAAGAGCGAGTCCAGTTCGCCTCGGAGATGGCAGCGTTCGATGCCGAGATACAACCGCTGGTCGAGGTCTTCCCTCCCGGCCATTACTGGATGCCCGAGGCCGGTCTGAAGCGCTTTGCGTCGGCTGTTCCCGAGAACGGCGCGGGCCCGGTGAGCGGGACCAGCGCCGAGCTGGAGCGCGAGGAGACGCGCCGGGTGCTGATCGCGTCCGTGGAGCGGCAGATGATGGGCGACGTGCCGGTGGGTGTATTTCTGTCGGGCGGGCTCGACTCCACGCTGGTCGCGGCGATCGCGGCGCGCCGGCTGGCCGAGAGGGGGGAGCGTCTGCAGACCTTCGCGGTCGGCACAGAGGGGAGCCCCGACCTGCTGGCCGCGCGCGTGGCCGCCGAGCACCTCGGCACAGAGCACCACGAGCGCATCTACACGGCGCGCGAGGCGCTCGACGCCGTGCCGGCGGTCGTGCGGAGCATCGAGCACTTCGACCCGTCGCTGGTGCGCAGCGCGGTACCGAACTTCCTGCTTGCCGAGATGACCTCCCGCCACGTAAAGGTCGTGCTCACGGGGGAGGGGGCGGACGAGCTGTTTGCGGGCTACGAGTACCTGCGCGACTTCAGCGATCCGGACCTGCTGCACGCCGAGATCACCCGCACGGTCGAGGGGCTCCACAACCTCAACCTCCAGCGCTGCGATCGCGTGACGATGGCCCACGGGCTCGAGGCCCGCGTCCCGTTTCTCGACAGGGAGGTGATCGCGTTCGCGCTCCGCCTCCCGGCGGCGAGCAAGCTCGCGGGTCCCGGCCAACCCGAAAAGCGTCTACTGCGCGAGGCGTTCTCGGGCTGGCTGCCAGAGGAGCTCCTCTGGCGCGGAAAATCGCAGTTCGGCGACGGCAGCGGCGCGGCGTCCGTCCTGACCACGGTCATGGAGGACACGGTCGATGAGGCGGAGTTTGAACGCGAGCGCCACGTCCTCGATCCTCCCCTGCGCACGCGTGAGGAGCTCGCCTACTTCCGGATCTTCAGCGAGCACCTGCCGGGCGTGCGGCCGGAGCACACGGTCGGCCGCTTCGCCACGGCTTGAAGACATGGTCCGGTGCACGATCGGGCTGCGCTCCTCCCCTGATCCTTACAGCTCCTCCGCCAGCGGGGCGGCGGGCTCGGCATTCTGCTTGGCAGCGACCAGGGCGATGTAGTGCACCGGCTCCCCGCTGGCCGACAGCCGGTGGCGGTAGCGGCGCTGGGCGCGGATCTCGATCATGCCGCGGTCGGCGAGCTCGCGGACGAGACGGGCAAAGCCGCTCCCGCCCTGCTCCTCGAGGAAGTCCTCCTTGATGCTGAATGCCAGCCACGCGCCTGGCGCCAGCACGTCGTAGGCGGCCGCGAAAGCTGCCGGGGGGATGTCCCCGAAACCGAGCGCCGCGACGCAGGTGAGGGCGTTGAGCTTGCGTGACTTGAGGTCGCAGCGGGTGTCCTCGTCCAGCGCGGTGAGATCGAGAACCAGATAGTCGTCGTAGATTCCCGGGCGGTCCCGCTCGGCGGCGGCGGCCGCCTGCGGAATGATGTCCACGCCGATGATCGTGTCGGCGCCCACCTCCGCGAGCCGCTCACCCACCATCCCGTTTCCCGCGCCCACGTCGAGCACGCTGAGAGTGTCGGCTTCCACACCGGAGCGCTTGAGCTCTCGTCCGAACAGCCGCGCCACGATCTCGGGAGAGGAGCACTGCAGGTGCTCGTAGAAGAGTTGCTCGTAGAGCCCGGGGAGCTCGTAGATCTCTCCATAGTCGTGAAAGCGCACCTTGCGCGTGGCGCCGTTCTCTCGCACGAGGCACCACTCCTCGTCCTGGTCCAGGGTGTCGCTCGAAGGGAACGTGATCTCGTAGTCCGTGGTCGAATCAGTGCTCTCCAAGGTGTCCCGCCGGGTCAAAGTAAGTCCTTTCAGTCAGTGGACGGAGTACGCGCGGATGCACGCGATGTTGGTGCTGTCACGGTGGTGTACTGGGCGAATGGGCGCGGTTACGGCTTCAGCGCCCTTGTGAATCTTGTTAAACCGTACCCCAACGCTAGGGTTCCGGCGTGCCCGCGGCCCACGGCGAGACCCATAGAGACGCCACGGCTGGCCTGCGCGAGCGGGTGCAGGAGCTGGACCCGTGGTACCACACGCTCGATCTGGGAGAAGGTGTCCTCACGCAGGGAATGTTCGACCTGCGCCCCTATGTCGACCGCTACGGGCTGCCGGAGGTCTCCGGCAAGCGGGTGCTCGACGTAGGCACGTTCGACGGTTTCTGGGCGTTTGAGCTCGAGCGTCGCGGGGCCACGGTGACCAGCCTGGACCTGGACCGCATCCAGGAGCTCGACTGGCCACCCCGCCTACGGCCCGCGCACGACGGCTCCCGGGGCGAGACCTTCAGGCTGGCCCGCGAGGCGCTCGGCAGCTCGGTCGAGCGGATCGGGTGCTCGATCTACGACGCCACCCCGGAGCGGCTCGGCGGCCCCTTCGACCTCGTCTTCTGCGGCTCGGTCCTGATCCACCTGCGCGATCCGATGCTCGCGCTCGAGCGGATGGCGGGCCTGTGCGCGGGTCGGCTGATCCTGGCGGAGGAGTACAGCCGCCGCCTGGCGCCGTTCGCGTTCGTTCGTGGCGCGGAGTTCCGCGGCGACTCCCCCTGGAGCACCTGGTGGATTCCCACAGCGGCCACCTGGCTGCGGATGGTGCACACCGCGGGTTTCGAGGACGTGCGCAGGCACTCGTCCTTCAACCTGAGGTTCCGAGACCAGCGTGGCGGGGTTCCCCATGTGGTGGTGCACGCGCGTGGTGGCGCGGGATGAGCGGACTGCGCGCAGCGCTCGAGCACTTCTGGAGGCGGCTGATGCGAAAGCTCGTCTACTTCTGGGGGCCACGGCTGGCCTCCGAGCTTCGCAAGCGCTGGGTGATCTTCAAGAACCCCCACGCCGAGATCAGCTTTGCCGGGCCGTGCCGCCTCGGTCCGGGCTTCAACCTGCACATGGAGAACGGGGGCCGCTTCATCGTCGGCAAGTACGTGGACTTCCGGCGGGGGTTTCTCGCCGAGATTGGGGCTGACGCCACGGTCAGGATCGGCGACCTGTGCGTCTTCAGCTACAACTCGCTGATCCAGTGCAGCACGTCGATCGAGGTCGGCGACCGCGCGATGTTCGGCCAGTCCTCGATCGTCGTGGACGGCAACCACCGCTTCCGGGACGTCAGCACGCCGCTCGGCGGCCAAGGGTACGACTACAAGTCGATCAAGATCGCCAACGACGCGACCACCCTCACCAAGGTCACGATCGTGGACAGCATCGGCACCAAGGCGGTGGTCGGGGCGAACTCCGTAGTGACCAAGCCGGTGCCGGCCTACAGCCTGGTTGCCGGAGTGCCCGCGCGGTTGCTCGACTACTTCGGGCCGCCGGAGCTGGCGCCGCCCGAGTGGGAAC
>JACCUO010000244.1 GCA_013811765.1 Thermoleophilaceae bacterium
TGAACGCCTCCTCGTCGCGTTGCCCGCGGCGAACCGGGAAGACGCCGCCGTTGTGGTAGACGACCTGCATCGGCATCGTGAACAGCTGCGACTTGGCCATGAACTGGACCTTGCGCCGCAGGTACACGGCGACGAAGAAGTGGTCGAGGAAGGAGAAGTGGTTGGGCGCGACGATCGCGGGGCCGTCGGCAGGCACCTTGTCGGAGTCCACTGCGCGCGTGCGGAAGAAGATCAGCAGGTAGGGCGTGAGTATCAGGCGCACCACCTCGTACATCCAGTTCGGCGGCTTGGCGCGGGTGCGTTCGTGGAACCGCGCGAAGTGCTCGGCCGGCCGCTCGTCCTTGTAGACCTGCGGCTTCAGCGAGCCCTTGGGCTGATCCTGCTCGGGCGGCATGCCTCCCGACTACCCGCTCGCGCGCGTTTCGTTACGTGCCCAGCCTCGGGCACGCTCAAGAGCCCGCGCCCAGTCGGACAGGAGCCGGTCGCGGTCATCCCTTGCCATCTTCGGCTCGTAGCGCGCGGCCTCTGCCCACATTGCACGCGTGTCCTCCTCGCTCCACAGGCCGGTGGCAACCCCCGCGAGGTAGGCGGCTCCGAGCGCCGTCGTCTCGGACACCTGCGGGACCACCACGGGCACGCCGAGCACATCGGCCTGAAAGCTCATCAGCCACGAGTTGTGCACCGCTCCCCCGTCGGCCTTCAGCTCCCGCAGCGGCGCGCCCGAGGCCGCCTCCATCGCCCGCACCGCGTCCACCGTCTGGTAGGCGATCGACTCGAGCGCCGCGCGGGCCAGGTGCGCGCGGCCCGTGCCGCGAGTGAGCCCCACGATCGTCCCGCGCGCGTATGGGTCCCAGTGGGGAGAGCCGAGCCCGGTGAGCGCCGGCACGAAGTAGACGCCGTCGTTTGACCCGAGCGAGCGCGCGAGCTCCTCGGTCTCCCCCGCCGCCCCGATGACCCCCAGGCCGTCGCGCAGCCACTGCACCGCTGCGCCCGTCACGAAGATGGCGGCCTCGAGCGCGTAGTCCACACGGCCCCCCACGCCCCACGCCACGGTGGTCAGGAGCCCCTCCGCCGGCGCGGGCCGCTCGCCGCCCGCATTCTCCAGCACGAAGCTTCCCGTGCCGTAGGTGTTCTTTCCGAGGCCGGGCGTGTGGCAGGCCTGACCGTAGAGCGCGGCCTGCTGGTCGCCCGCGATGCCGGCCACGGGCACGCTGCCGCCGAACTCCGAGGTCTCCCCGTACACGTGGGCGCTCGGGCAGGGCTCCGGCAGAGATTTCACCGGCACGCCGAGCAGCTCGCACAGCTCCTCGTCCCACCGGAGCTCTCCGGTGTGAAAGAGCAGGGTGCGAGAGGCGTTCGAGAGGTCCGTTGCGTGGCGTCCGGTGAGCTTGTGAACGAGCCAGGAGTCGATCGTGCCGAAGGATGCGCGTGCCGGGTCCACGCCGCCCTCCCGGATCAGCCACTCGATCTTCGTCCCGGAGAAGTAGGGGTCGAGCACGAGCCCGGTGCGCTCCCTGAAGAGTGGCTCATGCCCGGCCTCGCGCAGCTCGTCGCATCGCGCGGCGGTACGCCTGTCCTGCCACACGAGCGCGCGGTGCAGCGGCTCGCCACTCCGGCGGTCCCACGCGACCACCGTCTCGCGCTGGTTGGTGATTCCGATCCCGGTCAGCCCACGGCCGTCGACCCCCGCCTCCTCCAGCGCCTGCCTTCCCACCCGGCGGGTGACCTCCCATATCTCGTCCGCGTCGTGCTCGACCCAGCCCGGGCGGGGGAAGTGCTGCTCGAACTCGCTGTAACCGCGGCCGGCGGGACGCCCCTC
Source organism: Thermoleophilaceae bacterium (assembly GCA_013811765.1). Classification (GTDB taxonomy): domain Bacteria; phylum Actinomycetota; class Thermoleophilia; order Solirubrobacterales; family Thermoleophilaceae; genus JAAYBF01. The sequence continues at coordinate 1,820 of JACCUO010000244.1, forward strand.
GCCGTCGAACACGATCGCGGTCGTGCCCGTGGTGCCCTGGTCGAGCGCGAGGATCACTCAGACGAACCTACCCCGATTGCCCGCGTCGCCGCGCTCCCCCCGCGGCCAGGTCCGCCGAGCCGGGCGGCGGACGCGTCGGTGCCGAAAGATATGGTCTCCTCGCGCGACCGATCCCGGCCACAGGAGGACGCTTTGCCCAACGTCGAGGCCCACATCACCGGCATCATCTACAAGATCGAGTGCGAGGTAGGACAGAAGGTGGATGAGGGCGACACCGTCCTCGTGCTCGAGTCGATGAAGATGGAGATGCCGGTGGAAGCCGAGTACGACGGCACGGTCAAGGAGATCAAGTGCGAGGAGGGGCAGTCGGTCAAGGAGGGCGACGTGCTGGTCACCCTCGAGTAGCCGCCGCGGGCGTCAGGAACTCGCGCGGCGCGCGGCCTTCCCGTCCACCCACTCTCCGAGCGTTCCCGCCATGTTGCCCAGGCCGTGGGCGGCACGGCCGAGCGGCGAGGAGTCGAGCGGCTCTATCGCCGAGTCCGGGTCGGCCCCGAGCTGCACGACAGCCCGCCTGGCGTCGTTCTCCACGCGCTTGAGCTTTCGTTCCCAGCGGCCCGCGAGCTCGGCGAGGTCCGCGTTTCCGGACGCGCCGCTGACGGCCGCGAGGTAGCCGAGCAGGGTGACCACGTGCTGGATGTCCTCGACCGCGAACCGCGCGGCCTGGTTGACCTCGAGGAAGCGGTCGCGCACCGCCCCCCGCTGGCGCGCCAGGGCGCGGCCGCTTCCCTGGGCGGCGGGCCGGCCGAAGAGGCCGTGCGCCGCCGTGGCGGGCTCGAGCTCTGAGAGCAGGTCCTTCCCTGCGTCCGCCCCACGGGTCAGAGCCCCCTCGAGGGGGGATCCGGGTCGCCTGGCCGCGAGGGCCTTCCAGTGGTCGACCAGTTGGCGTGTCGAGAGGTACAGCTCGCGCAGGCCGCGATTCTCGGCCGGATGAAGTTTTGAAGGCATGCTCCGATGGTCTCAGATTGCCCCGTTCCGGCTCCGTCCGGTGCCCCTCCTACCGTGC
>JACCUO010000249.1 GCA_013811765.1 Thermoleophilaceae bacterium
ACTCGATCTGGAAGATGAACACCGCGCGCGGGTCGCCCTGGGCGTCCAGGGTGAGGGTTCCCGTCAGGCCGAGCGACGGGACCGACCCGGTCCTGTAGACGCCGGCGGTCAGCGTCTGCCCACCCACGTCAGGTGGCAGGGTGGCAGTCAAGGGCCGGCCGGCGGCGTCCAGGTATGCCGTCCTCAGATCGGCCTTGGCCTGCAGGGCCACGGCATCGGTGATGTGCTGCACTCCGTTGACCGTCCCGGGCGGAAATCCGGTGACCGACGTGCCCGGATGCAGACCGAGGTCGCCGTTGATCACCGACGGGCCCGTGTTCGTGATCGTGCTGCCGGCCAGAACCGCGAAGCTGTCGGCAGTTCCGAGTAGGACAGGCGGCGGGCCGGCCTGGGCGGTGCTCGCGAACGCCAGCGCCAGGAGCAGCGGGAGGAACAGCAGGCCCAGTCGGCCCAGACCGGAGCGGCGCGAGGCCGAAGACCTCGGGTGGGGCTCGCTGAACGGCTGGTCGCTGCGACTCGGGAAGCTGCCAGACATGCTGCACCTCAGCGGCTTCAAGCGCCGCGATCGGAGGAGCCGAGCCTCAGGCCCGACTCTTTGTCGTATAGGTGATACACCGTTTTTGTTCCCAAGATGTGGCCTGGGCGGATCTTCCCAGGACAAACCGGCCAATCGGCAGCCCCGGCGCATCCACGCAGCGCCCGGGTCACGTCTGGACGGACGCACTAACGAGACAGTGGCTGCCAGTCCGGATCCGCGAGCTCGCGCCCGCCACCGGTGGGGACGCTCGCGACTCGCCGCAGGTCGCGCCCATCCGTGCCGACCGTGTAGATGCTGCTCCGCCCCGCACCCCCGGCGGTCTCGAGCCGGGTGAACGCAATCCGCCGTCCATCGGGCGACCACGTGGGGTCCGCACCGCTGCGAAAGGTGAGCCTTCGCAGTCCGCGCCCGTCGGCGCCGACGATGTGGATGTCGGCAGCACGCTCGAAGGCGAGCTTCGTGGCGTACGGGGACCAGGCGGGGTCGGCGCCGCCGCGGAAGGTGAGGCGGGCCAGCGCCCGGCCGTCCGGCAACATGGTGTACAGGTCACGCTGGCGCCTGAAGGCGACCTTCCCGCGCGTGGACCACGCAGGCTCACCGTCGTCGGTGCCCGCCCGCAACGTCAGGCGGCGCGCCGCCGGAGAGGCGATCGAGGTCGTGAAGATGTCGAACAGCGGCCCTCCGTCCTGCGGACCGCTGAAGACCAACTGCGCGCCGTCGGGCGACCATGCGGGCTGGATGTCCTGCGCGGTCAGTTGAGGCAGGCGCCTCAGCAGCGACCCGTCCGGTCTCACGAGCCCGATCGCATTGCCCGTCTCGATCCCGCTCGCGAAGGCGATCGTCGTGCCATCAGGGGAGAACGCCGGCTGGGTGGCGCGGCAGGCGATCCCGCTCTCACAGGCCGCAAGCCGGCGTCGCCCCGCGCCATCGGGCTCGACGAGCTCGATGGCGCTGGTGCCGGGAGTGTCGAAGGCCACGAGCTGCGAAAAGGCGAGCTGCCCGTTGCGACCCGGGAAAGCCGCCTCGGCGCTCACCGCACCGAACGCGAGAAGCAACATCGCACCCAGGCTGACTGCGAGCGCTCTCAAGCTCCTTCGCCTTTTTTGTCTGAGATGCCCGTGCTCATCGGTCTGCCTTCAAACAAAACCGACCGCACGACCGAAAGTTCCGAAATCAGAGGCGCCGCCAGGCAGCGCTAGGCACTCTCCTCCTCGGGCGCCGCCAGCAATAGGAAGGCGAGCACCGCTCCAGACAGCATCAGCGCCACACCCACGCCGAGCAGCCATCCCTCCGCAAGCAGGGTCACCACCCCACCGATGCCCGCAGTGGCCGCCACGGCCCTCGGTGGGATTCCCGGCTTCACCGAGCGCGTCGTGGCGGCGGCCGTGTCGGGCGACTCCGTCCCGGGATCGAAGCGGCCGCTCAGTACGAGCCGGAAGAGCAGCGCGAGCGAGGGCAACAGGATCAACATGCCGAACCCGACGGACACGGCGATCGCCACCAGCGTGGCATCTTCGGCGGCGGCCTCCTCGAGCGTCAGGCCCGGGAGGAAGGAAGGCTCCTGTGCAAGCCCCCAGCCCGCCACGATGGCCGCCACCGCCAGCGCCGCCGATGCCCGCGCGGGCTCGAAGCGCCGTCGGTGGACCAGCACGAGCGTGGTCACGCCGGCAATGCCCGAGACGAGTCCGGCCGCCAGGCCCGCCCCGCTCGAGAGGCCGTCGTAGAGCGGCTTTGCATCCTCGTGCAGCACGAGCGGGCCGCAGACCGCGATCGCCCCCACCAGCGCGCCCGACACCAGCGCCCGCTTTCGGAATGTCTCGGCCAAATCGTCAAGGCCTTCGCGCCGTGCGTCCCCCGCAAGGTAGATCGCAGCGGTGTAGGCGGCGCTGGCCACCGCGAGCGCCCCGACCAGCATGGAGGTCGGGTTGAGCCAGCTGCTGAGCGCGTCGCCCGCGGCGTTGCCCACCGGCACGCGGCCCGAGGCAATCCCACCCGCGGCGGCGCCGAGCGCGAACGGCGTGAGCACCGAGGACAGGGAGAGCATCAGGCTGAGCGCACTGGCCTCGCGCCCGCCCGGATCGCCCGTGCGGAACGCGTAGCTCGCGCCGCGAAGGATCACCCCGATCCCGGCGATGAAGAATGGGATCGTGAGGGTGGAGGCGATCGAGGCAAACGCCGTCGGGTATGCCGTCCAGCAGATGACGAGAACGAAGATGAGCCACACGTGGTTTGCCTCCCACACGGGTGCCATCGCGCGGTGGGTGTGCTCGCGGATGGCGGCGCCGCCCGTTCCGCGTGCGCCGAGCTCCCAGAGCCCGGCGCCGAAGTCGGCGCCGCCGAGCACGGCGTAGGCAGCCAGGCCCGCCAGGATCAGCACCATCGGAAACTCAGCCACGCGGCACCTCCGGCGGGTCCGCCTTGGCTTGCTCGAGCGGAGTGCGTGCCAGGCGTCGCAGGATCCAGATCGTCCCCGCGATCAGCCCGGCGTACACCAGGGTCAGCGTGGCGTATCCGACGGGAATCCCACCCGCACCGGTGACCGCCTCCTCGGTTCGCATCAGGCCGTAGACCACCCACGGCTGGCGCCCGACCTCCGTGGTCACCCAGCCGGCGATCAGCGCCACGAGCGAGAGCGGCCCGGCTGCGACCACCGCCCGCCAGAACCAGACAGACTCCGGAAAGCGCCGCCGTGCCCGCAGCCAGAGAAACCAGGCGGCGAGCGCCGCCAGGAGCGTGCCGATGCCGACCATGATCGAGAACGAGGTCCGCACGATCGCCACGGGCGGGCGGTCTCGCTCGGGCACGGACTCCAGGCCCTCGACCTTCGCGTTCGGGTCATGGAAGGCCAGCAGCGACAGCATCTTCGGCAGGTCCACGCCGCCCTTCACCTTCCCGTCCGACTCACTGTAGAAGCCGCCGATGTTGATCGGCGCGCCCTCGGTGGTCTCCTGCAGCCCCTCGAAGGCAGCGAGCTTCACCGGCTGGTGCTTTGCCACCTCGCGCGCTGCCCAGTCGCCCACGATCAGCTGCACGGGCGCGGCCACGCAGGCGGCGGTCAGGCTCACGAGCAGCGCGGTGCGCTCATAGCGCCCGGTGCGCCCCTTCATCCACCCCCACGCGTACACGGCGGCCACCAGGAAGCCGGTGACGATGTAGCCCGCCACGTACATGTGCACCAGCTCGTGCCAGAAGAAGTCGTTGCCGAAGAGCGCCTCCCATGGGCGCACGTCCACCGCCTCGCCGTTCTCGAAGCGAAAGCCGCCCGGGTTGTTCATCCATGCGTTCACGGTGATCACCGTCAGCGATCCCGTGATGCCGGCCACCACGACCGGCACGCCGGAGAGCAGGTGCATGCGCGGCGACAGGCGGTCCCAGCCGTAGAGATAGATCCCGATGAAGATCGCCTCGAGGAAGAACGAGAAGCCGTCGAGCGTGAACCCCAGGCCGAAGACGCCGGCGAACGTGGCCATGAAGTTCGGCCACAGCATCCCGAGCTCGAAGCTCAGGATCGTGCCCGTCACGACCCCTACGGCGAACAGCGCGGCCATCACCTTCGACCAGCGTTTGGCGAGCGTGAGGTAGACCGGATCACCCGTGCGCAGGTGAAGCCACTCGACGAACATCACGAGCGCCGGGAAGGCGATGCCGAAGCACACGATCGGGATGTGCACGGCGAACGACATCGCCTGCATCTGACGCGCCTCGAGCAGGTAGTCCTGTTGAACGGGGTCGAGGGCCGCGGCGAACAGTTCGTAGGGCATGGGCTCCCGAGGAACCTCCTCCGAATGCCCGGCGGCGATAGCCCGTCGCAGCGACGCCGCGGAGAGAGGCCGGAGCGCTCTATCGCGAACTGCCGGAGAGGTCTCTACACGCTAGCCCCCGGATGCAGACGCTCCACCTCCGCGCTCGACCATCGCAACTTCCACGCTCGAGGCGCCCAGGTAGAGGAGCGTGGCGGCGAGCGAAGCGACAAGCCACGCGGCGCTGCCCGGGATATGCGCGATCAACAGGGCGGCTGTGATGGCAGCGCCAATGGCGGTGACATGGACGAGGCCCGCCCGTACCGGGTGAGGGCTGCGGGCGAGCTGCTTCTCGGCCTCTCCCGCGGTTTCCCACGTCAAGAACATGAGCCCGCCGTATGCAATCGTCGCGCCCAGGGCGAACAGGAAGATCTCGGCCTCCGTCGGCACTCCGTGCTCGCCGGCAAGCGCGGACCCCGTCCCCCACACGGTAACCGCGTAGCCGTAGGGCAGCCCCGCCCCATGGAGCGCGGTCCGAAGCGCCCGGAAGTAAGCGGACTCCCGTATCACCATGGCGAGGAGTCTCCCGCTCCTCGCGGACGTCAGGGCCTGGCCTCCCAAGGGCCGCTCTCAAGCGGAGTAGCGGACCCCGAGCCCCAACGCCCCTTCCGCGGGTGGCGTCCGCGGCAGCCAGCGCCTGGACCTACTTCGCGTAGTCCGTCGACCTGCTCTCCCTGATCACCGTCACCTTGATCTGACCCGGGTACTCCAGCTCGGCCTCCACCTCCCGTGCGATCGTGCGCGACAGCAGCGTGGCGGCGTCGTCGTCGATCTCCTCGGGCCGGACTATCACGCGCACCTCCCGGCCCGCGTGGATGGCGTAGACCTTGTCCACGCCCGCGTGGCGCGACGCCAGCCCCTCGAGGTTGTGTAGCCGCTCCACGTAGCGCTCCAGCGACTCCCCCCTCGCCCCCGGCCGCGCACCCGACAGCGCGTCCACGATCTGCACGATCACGGCCTCCACCGTCTGCGGCTGCACCTCGTTGTGGTGGGACTCCATCGCGTGGGCCACGGCCTCGTCCTCGCCGTAGCGCCGGGCCAGCTTGCCCCCCACCAGCGCGTGCGGTCCCTCGGTCTCGTGTGACACCGCCTTGCCTACGTCGTGCATCAGCGCAGCGCGGGCGGCGGTCTTGGGGCTCGCGCCCAGCTCGGCGGCCAGCATCGTGGCCAGCCGCGCGCACTCGATCGAGTGGGCCAGCACGTTCTGGCCGTAGCTGGTGCGGTACTGCAGCCGGCCCAGCAGCTTGGTGAGCTCGGGGTGCACCGTGCCCACGTTGGCCTCAAAGGCGGCCTGCTCCCCCAGCTCGGCGATCCGCTGGTCGATCTCCGAACGGGCCTGGTGGTAGGCCTCCTCGATCCGCGCCGGGTGGATGCGACCGTCCTGAAGCAGCCGTTCCAGCACCAGGCGGGCGATCTCGCGGCGGACGCCGTCGAAGCCCGACAGCAGAACGGCCCCGGGGGTGTCGTCGATGATGAAGTCGATTCCGGTGAGCGTCTCCAGGGCGCGGATGTTGCGTCCCTCGCGCCCGATGATGCGCCCCTTCAGCTCGTCGGACTTGAGCTCCACCGTGGACACCGTGGTCTCGTGCGCGTGGCCGCCGGCCACGCGCTGCATACAGGTGGCGAGGATGCTGCGGGCGCGCCGGTCGGCGTCTTGGCGGGCCGCCTCTTCCACCTGGCGCACCATCCGCGCGGTGTCGTGGCGGACCTCGTCCTCCAGCTCTCGCAGCAGGATCTGCTTGGCCTGGCTGGCGCTCAGGCCCGCCACGCGCTCCAGCTCGCGCACCTGCACGCGCTTGGCCTCCTTGAGCCGCTGGGCGTTCACCTCGAGGTTGCGGGCGCGGTCCTCCATCGTGGTCTCGCGCTGGTCCACCGAGCGCTCGCGAGAGGCGAGGGCGTCCTCCTGGCCGCGCAGGCGCTCCTCCCTGCGAGCGATCTCCTCGCGCCGGGCCGTGAGCTCGGCGTCGGCGTCGTCGCGCCCGGGTGC
>JACCUO010000251.1 GCA_013811765.1 Thermoleophilaceae bacterium
CCCCGAGCGAGCATCTCGTAGGTCTTCTGGTCGTCGAGCGGCAGCGCTGCCATGTCCGGCCGCGTCCCCGAGGACTCCTCGATGATCTCCAGGCAGTCCTCGATCACGTCGAGGTTGCGTAGCCCCAGGAAGTCGATCTTCAGAAGCCCGATTTCCTCAATCGGCTTCATCGAGTACTGGGTGACCAGCTTGGTGGATCGCTCGCCGTCCGCGCTCCCGCCCGCCCGGTCGTCCATCAGCTGCAGGGGGACGATGTCGCTGAGGGGGCGATCGGAGATCAGGACGGCGGCCGCGTGCACCCCCGCGTTACGCACGATCCCCTCGAGCCCGCGTGCGGTGTCGATGACCTCTCGCGCGTCTGCCTCGCTGTCGTAGACCCGCTTGAGCTCGGGCTCGTTCTTGAGGTACTCCTCGAAGGACTGCGACCGCCCCATCACCGGCTCGGGGATCAGCTTGGCGAGCCGATCGCCCGTGGCGTAGTCCTTCCCGAGCACCCTGGCAGCGTCGCGCGTGGCGTTGCGCGGCAGCATCTTGCCGAAGGTGATGATCTGCGCGACCGACTCCTTGCCGTACTTCTCGGACACATAGCGGATGACCTGCTCTCGCCCCTTCACCGAGAAATCGATGTCGAAGTCGGGCATGGACACGCGCTCCGGGTTGAGGAAGCGCTCGAACAGCAGTGTGTAGGCGAGCGGATCCACCTCGGTGATGTCGAGGCAGTAGGAGACGATCGAGCTCGCCGCCGATCCGCGCCCAGGCCCGACCGCGATCCCCTGCCGCTTTGCGAAGCTGACGAAGTCCCAGACGATCAGGAAGTAGGCGTCAAAGCCCATCCGCCCGATCACCTCGAGCTCCAGCTCGAGCCGCTCGAGCGCCTCGGCGGGCGGCGGATCCCCGTAGCGGCGGCGCAGCCCCTCCTCCGCCAGCCTTCGTAGGTAGGCCGCCTCGGACTCCCCACCGGGCGTGGTGTAGCGGGGAATGAGCATCTTGCCGAGCTCGATCTCGACGTTGCAGCGCTCGGCGATCTCGAGCGAGGTCGGCACCGCCTCGGGCCACTGGGCGAATGCGCTCTCCATCTCGACGGAGTCCTTGAGGTAGAACTCGTTGGTATCGAAGGAGAGCTTGGGCTCGGCGATTGTGCTCTTGGTCTGCACGCACAGGAGCGCGGCGTGGTTGGTGTAGTCCTCCCGGCCGAGGTAGTGGACGTCCCCCGTGGCCACGAGCGGCCTGCCCACCTCGCGGGCGATCCGCACGATCCCCTCGTTTGCCTTGTCCTGGTCGGGGATCCCGTTCTTCTGGACCTCGAAGTACACGTTGTCGGACCCGAAGGCCCGCATCAGCTGGTCGGCGTGCTCACGCGCCTCGGCGGGGGCGCCGTCCACCAGCCGCCGGCAGAAACGGGACTGCAGGCATCCGGTGAGGGCGATCACGCCGGCCGAGTGGCGCTCGAGCAGCTCCATGTCCACGTTCGGCTTTCCGCGGCTCCAGCCCTCCAGGAAACCGGCTGAGGTGAGCTTGACGAGGTTCCGGAAGCCCTCGTCGCTCTCCGCGAGAAGTGTGAGGTGGTTGCGCTCGCGGCGCACGAGCTGGCTCGCTCGATCATCCACGTAGTAGGCCTCGAGGCCGAGAATCGGCTTCACCCCGTGCTTCTTGCACGCCTTGTAGTGCTCGACCGCGCCGTTCATCACGCCGTGGTCGGTGAGCCCGAGCGCCGGCTGCCCGTACGCTGCGGCCCGTTCCGCGAGGGCGTCTATCTTGCAGGCGCCGTCGAGCAGCGAGTACTCGGAGTGCACGTGGAGATGGACGGCCGGCGGCGACACGGAGGCGCAATATAAGCCTGGGGCCGGACCTCTCCGGGCGCGTCTTGACCAGGGCCGGGGTTCACCCCGCACGATGCGGGGTCGTCTCCTGTGATCCGGCGGCGGCGAAGTCGGGTATACCTCCTTGCATGATTAAAAAGGGCCCCATACCACTGTTCGCGCACGGTCTGATCGAGTACGCGGCGGGAGCTTTCTTGGTGGTGGCCCCCTTCGTGCTCAGCTTCGACAGTGGCGCCGCCACAGCCGTGTCGATAGCGGTCGGGGTATTGATCATCGCGGTGGCCGCCACCACCGACGGTCCCACGAGCCTCGTGAACCAGCTTCCGCAGGCCGCGCACATCGCGCTCGACTACATGCTCGTGGCGCTCCTGATTGCGATGCCCTTCCTCGCAGGCTTCTCCGACGAGACCGCGCCCACCGCGCTGTTCATCGGGCTGGGGGTGGCGCACCTGCTGATCACGATCGGCACCCGCTTCCGGGGCCCCGCGGAAGCATCGGCGGTGTCGGAGGCGGGAGCGGGCCCGCCGGAGCGCTCCTAGCCGTCGTCGTCGTCGCCGCGTGCGGCCAGGATGCCGCCCAGCACGACCAGGGCGACCACGCCGGCGGCGCCCAGCTTCGCCCTGTTCCGGGCCATCTTGCGCTTTGCCACGCGCGAGCCCACCTGCCAGACGATCCAGCCGAGAATTGAGTAGCTCTTGGAGTTCATGATCCTTCCTTGCCCCGATTCCGGATTTGGTATGCCATCCGCGTCTGGAGGCTCCAGAGCTCGATGAAGCCCGGGCTTGCCTGCTGGGAGAAGAGGCCACCCGACTCCCCGAAACCGGCCAGCGCCTCGTCGTAGAGCGCGTTGGGCGAGGTTCGCGCCACCGCTCCCGCACCGCCCTTGTAGAGCCGCATCGTGATCTC
>JACCUO010000252.1 GCA_013811765.1 Thermoleophilaceae bacterium
AGCTTCTCGGCGGCCCGGCCCGCCAGGCCCATCGCCATCTGGTTGATGAGCCTCGTGCGCGAGTGCGTCCCGTGCTCGTTCTCATCGGCGAGCAGCACGAAGCCGAGCGCCCTCCCGCGGGGCACGATGCTGACCCTGTGTGGGACGGTCACACCGGGCAGGGAGAGGCCTACGAGGGCGTGTCCCGCCTCGTGGTAGGCCACGCTTCGCCGCTCGTCCTCGCTCGGGATGTGCCTCCGGGAGGCAACGCCCATCATCACGCGGTCGAGTGCCTCATCCATCACCTTGGTCGAGATCTCGCTGAGGCGCTCACGGCCGGCGAGCAGTGCGGCCTCGTTGACGATGTTCGCCAGATCGGCGCCGGAAAAGCCCTGGGTCACGCTAGCCAGCCCGTCCAGGTCCACGCCCTCGGCAAAGCGCTTGTCCTTCGAGTGAACGGCGAGGATGGCCCGTCGGCCCACGCGGTCGGGCAGCGTTATCTCGACCTGGCGGTCAAACCGCCCGGGGCGCAGCAGCGCGGGATCGAGTATGTCGGGACGGTTGGTCGCTCCCATCAGGATCACGCCGGACCGGGGCTCGAAGCCGTCGAGCTCGGTCAAGAGCTGGTTGATCGTCTGCTGGTACTCCCGGCCGCCACCGCCGAGCCCTCCCCGCTTGGCCCCCACCGAGTCGATCTCGTCGATGAAGAGGATGCTTGGGGCCATCGACTTCGCCTCCGCGAAGAGGTCGCGCACGCGCGAGGCCCCCTGGCCTACCCAGATCTCGACGAACTCGGATCCCGAGGCCTGAAGGAACGCCGCGTTGGCCTCGCCGGCGACGGCCTTGGCGAGCATCGTCTTCCCGCAGCCGGGGGGACCGGTGAGGAGGATCCCGCGGGGGGCGATCGCGCCCAGATCGGCGAAGCGCTCGGGCTCGGCGAGGAAGTCCTTCACCTCGGCAAGTTCTTCGATCGCGTCATCCACGCCGGCAACGTCCTCGAAGGTGACCCGCTTATCCATTCCCGCGAGCTTCCCCACGCTCCGCTGGCGCATCGACAGGCGGCGCTGGCGCTCCGGCGCCTCGATGATGCGCTTGGAGGCCTCCTCCAGGTCGGTCTGGGAGAGCGTGCTCTTGCGAGCGCGGGCCGCGAGCAGAGCGGCTTCGTTGATCACGTTCGCCAGGTCCGCCCCCGTCATCCCGTGGGCCCGCTCGGCGATGGCATCGAGGTCGACGTCCGGCTCCAGCTGCCTGGTCTTCGCATGCAGCGTGAGGATCTTCAGCCGGGCGGCACGGTCCGGCGGCGAGATACCGATGTGGCGATCGAAGCGGCCAGGTCTCAGCAGCGCGGGATCGAGCATGTCGGGGCGGTTGGTGGCCGCTATCACGATCACGCCAGAGCGCGGCTCGAAGCCGTCGAGCTCGGTCAGTATCTGGTTGAGCGTCTGGTCCTGATCGCGGCCCCCGCTGTCCCGCGCGCCGTCGGGCCCCCCGCCCCTCTGGCCTCCGACGGCGTCGATCTCGTCGATGAAGATGATCGCCGGCGCCACCGCCTTCGCCTCCGCGAAGAGGTCGCGCACCCGGGAGGCGCCCACGCCGACGAACTTCTCCACGAACTCCGCGGCCGAGACCGAGAAGAACGCGCCGTTGGCCTCCCCCGCCACGGCCTTCGCCAGGAGGCTCTTCCCGCATCCGGGCGGGCCGTAGAGCATGATGCCCCGGGGGATCTGCGCCCCGACGCCGGCGAACCGCTCCGGCTCGACCAGGAAGTCCCTCACCTCCTTCAGCTCCTCGACCGCCTCCTCGGCGCCGGCGATGTCCGCGAAGGTCACCTTCTCGTCTATTCCGGTGGCCCGCTTCCCGACGCTGCGGGACCGCATCGATAGTCGGCGCTGGCGCTCGGGAGCCTCGATTACGCGCTTGACGGCATCGTGGAGCTCCGTCTGGGTGATGGCCTTCTTGTTCGCACGGCCGGCGAGCAGAGCGGCCTCGTTGACGACGTTGGCCAGGTCCGCGCCGGTCATCCCGTAGGCGCGCTTTGCCACCTCGCGCATGTCCACGGAGGGATCGAGGCGCCTGGTCTTGGCGTGCAGGGAGAGGATGGCCACCCGATCCTCCTCGTCGGGGCGCTCGAGCCCGATCGAGCGGTCAAAGCGCCCCGGGCGCAGGAGCGCCGGATCGAGCACGTCCGGCCGGTTGGTGGCGGCCAGAACCATGATGCCCTCGGTCGGCGAGAAGCCGTCCATCTCCGCCAGGATCTGGTTCAGCGCCTGCTCCTGCTCTCCGCTGGTGACCACGGACCCCGTCTCGCCGCGGCTGCGTCCCACGGCGTCGAGCTCGTCGATAAAGATGATCGCGGGCGCGTTCGTCCTCGCCTCCTTGAACACATCGCGCACCCGGGCCGCGCCGACACCCACGTAGAGCTCCACGAAGTCGGAGCCCGACATCGAGAAGAACGAGGCGCCCGCCTCGCCTGCGAATGCGCGGGCGAGAAGCGTCTTGCCGCAGCCGGGGGGGCCGTAGAGCAGCACGCCCTTGGGGGTCCTCGCCCCGACCTCGCTGAAGCGCTCGGTCTCCGACATGAAGCTCACGAGCTCCCGCAGCTCGCCCACGGCCTCCTTCTGACCGGCCACGTCGGCAAAGGTCTCGTTGCGCTCGTCATCCTCGAACTTGCGTGCGCCGCTGCGGACCCCGAACAGACCCGTCCCGCGGCGAAACGAGAGGATGAAGTAGCCGAAGACGACGATGAACAGCAGCGTCCCGATGAAGTAGGTGGCGGGGACCACCAGCGCCTTTCCGAACTGCTGCTCGATCTTGGCGTCGATGTCGTTCTGCAGCAGTGTGTCGAGCAGTTCCTCGCGGGTGCCGGTCCTGAGGTAGGGCACGTTGTAGTTGCCGATCTGCTTGTCCTTGCGCTCGTAGCGGCCCACCACGTATGAGTCGGCATCGAGTACGCGGGCGGTACGCAGGCGCCCGGCCTCGGCGTAGTTGACGAACGTCTTGTAGGTGAGTTGGGTGCCATCGACCTGTGGTCGGGAGAGGGCCAGTAGCTGGATCTCGACGATCAGGAGGATCACGAAGATCAGGATCGCCCAGAAGCCGAGCCCGAAGAAGCTTTTCGACTCGTCCCGGCGTGGGCCGCGTCGCTTGTCCTTGGGTTGCTTTGGAACTACGGGCACAAGCGAGAGCCTAACAGCGGTATGCCGGTTCCCCGGCGGTGGGGGTCGGCGGGGCCGGGAGGGTCATTATTCTTCGTCGCTGCTGCCCATCACTCGAACGACGCGCTTACCCACAGTTGCCGTGATCGACGGGTGTATCCGCGCGGCGCAGGGCGCGCCGGATGCCCTTGGTGGGAACCGCGACCCCCACGTTTCCCCCAGCCTTGCCCGCGAAGACCATGCCCCTGACCTGAGCGTCGCGGTCGACGATCGGACCCCCTGAGCTACCGGGCCCCGTACCGACGGCCCGGTACGGGATGACCTTCACCCTGAGCGCCTTTCCCTCAAGCTTGAAAGCGGGATCGCGCGTGACTTCGCCGGTCCTCGCGGGCTTAAGCGTGTAGGGACCGCCTCCCGGGTAGCCGAGAGCCG
>JACCUO010000254.1 GCA_013811765.1 Thermoleophilaceae bacterium
ATCACGCTCGTGGCGGGCGGGGGCTTTGGCGATGTCTCGCGTGCGGGCGATCTGCGCTGGTACTACCTCACCGGCGGCCTGCTCGGGGCGGCCTACGTGACCACCGTCCTCCTGTCGGTGCGCGAGCTCGGCGCGGGCGGGGTCACGGCGGCCACGATCGCGGGGCAGCTCACGATGTCGGTGATCATCGACCGTGCCGGGCTGCTCGGGTTGCCCGAGCGTGGGCTCACCGGGCAGCGCCTGCTGGGGATCGCGCTGCTGGCCGCCGGAACCGTGCTGGTCGTCCGGGACTAGGGCCTCTGGGTCGTGTAGTACACGTAGTGTATCTCGTGATACGCTGGTGTCGTGCGGAGCGTCCGGCTGGATCCCGACCTCGACGACCTGGTGCGGCGGGCCGCGGCCCAGGAGGGATCGTCTGTGTCCGAGTTCCTCCGTCTGGCGGCCGTCGAACGGGCGCAGCGCATAGTCGACCGGCGTGATCAGCTGACCGATGTGATCGGGGCGGTGCGGTCCGCCGGAGGCACCGCCGCGCGCACCGGCTCCGCGTTCTCCGATCTGCTCGAAGACCGCAAGCCGTAAGCGGTGACGCTCGCCGATGCCGGCCCGCTGATCGCGCTGATCGACGCGGGGGAGCCAGACCACGACCGCTGCCGCCTAGCGCTCGAGCGGCTCCCGCTCCCGCTGCTCACCACCTGGCCTGTCTTTACGGAGGCGATCTATCTGCTGGGCCGAGCCGCAGGCTGGCCGGGCCAAGACGCGCTATGGCGCATGGTGGAGCGGCGCGCACTCGTCCTGGCAGACATCGAAGATGCCCTCGTCGCCCGAAGCGCGGACCTCATGCGTCGCTACAAGGACCACCCGATGGATTTCGCCGACGCGACGCTCGTCGCGCTCGCCGAAGCACGCGACCTCCGGGAGATCTTTACGCTCGACAGCGACTTCCGGACATACCAACTGCGCGGCAAGCGCCACCTCAGCGTAATTCCCGACTGACCGCGAATGACTATGCCGCGGCGCGCCCACCCGCGCCCGCGCCTCGGCGCACCTGTGGCGCAGGTGCGGGCCCTGCGAACTCCGGCGGCGCGATGCGCAGGTAATGGCCGAAGGACCATTCCACCAGCCGCCGCCGCTCCATCGTGCCCACCACCCTGTGCAGCACGCGCGGCCAGACCTTTGGCACCGCGTGCTGGGCGCGCAGTATCCAGCGGTACTTCCACTCGTGGGAGTCGCTGAAGGCTCCGTAGCGGCCCAGCGCATCGTCGCGCGTGCACTCGCCCGTCACCGCCTTGCGCAGCTCGCGCCCGCAGGCGATCCCGAAGTAGAACGCGGTGCGGATGCCCTCGGCGGTCAGCGGCAGGCAGTGCCCGGCGGAGTCCCCCGCGAAGAACACGCCGTCCTCGACCGCCGGGCGCAGCTTGTGGGGAATCCAGTTGCCCTGGTAGCGCACGGGCTCGGAGCCGAGGTCCTCGGCGAGCTTCACGGTGTTGTCCTTCACGTGAAAGCGCGGGTCGAAGGAGCCGACGCCGATGCGCAGTTCCTTCCCCGCGGGAAAGCTCCAGCCGTAGCCCGCGGGTACGATCTCCCGGTCGATCCAGATCGCGAGGTCACTGCCCTGGCCGTGGGGGTGCACCTCGAGCCCGCGTGAGAGCGGGGCGTCGGGGGGCTGAAAGCCCGCCGCCGCAGGGCCGCCGCGCGCGAGCATCCGGCGCCACCCGAGCGCGTCCACGATCAGCGGGGCCGACAGGTCACCGCGGTCGGTGTGCACGGTGTCACCGCTCCGGCCGTCCACCTTGGCGGTCTCGAACTCGCAGTCGCCCTGAGCGAAGAGCAGCTCGCAGAGCTCGGGGTAGTCAAAGGTCGAGAAGGTCCAGGGCAGCGGCCACCGCGATGTTCCGTGCGGGGTCGTGACCACCAGCTCGGAGAAGCTCTGGCGGTGTGAGCCCATCAGGTCGAGCGCCTCGAGCCAGGAGGTCGGGATGCCGCAAGCCGAGGTCTGGCGCTCCCCGATCTCGTAGCGGTCCAGCATCAGCACGCGCGCGGGGGAACCGTCGGCGCGGGTCACGCCGGCCAGTTCGCGGGCCACGGCGAGGCCGGCGAAGCTCGCCCCGCAGATCAGCACGTCGTAGTCGCCGGTGAGCTCGGTGCGCAGCTCTCCACGCTTGGTGCGTCGTTTGGCCATCGAAGCCGCAGGGTACCTGGCGCCCCGATGCCGCTACTCTGTGCAAACGCTGTGCCCGACGCCATGACGCTCACACCCCCCCGGCCGGTCGAGGGGTCCGACGGCCTCTTGATCGAGGTCGACGGACAGATCGTTCCCAACTACGACGCCACGATGGTTCCCTTCGAGGAGGGCGACGTCGTCACGGGCAAGGTCGTGCGGATAGACCAGGACGAGGTGCTGGTCGACATCGGCTACAAGAGCGAGGGGGTCATCCTCTCGGGCGAGCTCTCGATCCGCAAGTCGGTGGACCCCGCCGACGAAGTCGAGCTCGGTGAGGAGGTCGACGCTCTCGTCCTCACCAAGGAGGATCCGGACGGACGGCTGCTGCTCTCCAAGAAGCGCGCCCGCTTCGAGAAGGCCTGGCGCCGCATCGAGGCCGCGGCCGAGTCCGGTGAGCCGGTCGAGGGCACTGTGATCGAGGTGGTCAAGGGCGGTCTGATCATCGACCTCGGCGTGCGCGGCTTCCTGCCCGCCTCCCTGGTCGACATCCGCCGCGTGCAGGACCTCGACGAGTTCCTCGCCCAGAAGATCGAGTGCAAGGTGATCGAGCTGAATCGGTCCCGGAACAACGTGGTGCTGTCCCGCCGGGCGGTGCTCGAGGAGGAGCGCAAGGAGGTCCGGCAACAGATCCTCGACCGGCTGCAGCCAGGTCAGGTGGTGGAGGGGGCGATCTCCAACATCGTCGACTTCGGCGCATTTGTGGACCTGGACGGCATCGACGGCCTGATCCACATCTCAGAGCTCTCCTGGAGCCACGTCAACCACCCTTCCGAGATCCTCTCGATCGGCGACACCGTGCCGGTGAAGGTGCTCGACATCGACCGTGACCGCCAGCGCATCTCGCTCGGGCTGAAGCAGACCCAGGAGGATCCGTGGCAGCGGGTGGTGGACACCTACAACCTCGGTGACGAGCTCGAGGGCAAGGTCACCAAGGTCGTCACCTTCGGGGCATTCGTGGAGATCATGGATGGCGTCGAGGGCCTGGTGCACATCTCCGAGCTGGCCCACCACCACGTCGAGAACCCGCGCGAGGTGGTAGAGCCCGGCGGCAACGTGAAGGTCAAGATCCTCGAGGTCGACTCCGATCGTCGGCGCCTCTCCTTGAGCGTCAAGCGCGTGGCCGGCAACGAGCCCCCGCCCCAAGCCGAGGGCGATCCCCCGCCAACGCCAAGCGGTGCGGACCTCGGCGAGGTGCGCGACCTGGGGCTCTCAGACGACGTCTTTGCCGGGCCCGAAGTGAGCGGCGCCGGAGACTTGCGGGCCGCGGTGGCTCAGGCGCAAGCCGCCGAAGAGGCCGCGGCCGTCGAGCAGTCCGACGCCGAGAGCGCGGAGGAGGCCCCGGAAGCCTCCGCGGAGGAGGACCCGGTGGCGGAGGTGCCCGTGGTGGAGGACGCCGTCGCGGAGGAGCCCGCGGTGGAGGACGCCGAGGCTGAGGACGCCGACGCGGAGGAGCCCGTCGCGGAGGAGCCCGAGGCCAAGGCCGCTGACGCCGACGCCCCCGAGGCGGACGATGATGCCGCAGACCCCGTCGACGCGGAGGCTGCGCCCCCGGCTTCGGAGGACGGCGCCGAGGCCGAGCCCGAGCCCGCCGGGGCCCAGAAGACCGACGGAACCTAGGTGGGCTGGCCCGCCGAGCGGGTCCCGTTCATCGGCCTGACAGGGGGCATGGGGGCCGGCAAGTCCACCGCACTCGTGGTGGCTGGCGAGCTGGGAGCCGCCACCCTCTCGACCGACGAGGTGGTGCACGAACTGCTGGCCACCGAGGAGTTGCGCGACCTTCTGGTCGAGCGGCTCGGCAGGGATGTGGCGCCGCAGGGCAGCGTTGATCGGGGCGCCGTGGCGGCGAGGGTTTTCGAGCGCCCCGAGGACAGGGACTGGCTGGAGGGGGTGCTGTGGCCGAGGGTGGGCCGCAAGCTGGCCGAGTGGCGTACCTGGGTCGAGGCCACCGACTGCCCCCCGTCCACCGCGGTGGTCGAGGTGCCGCTCCTGTTCGAGGCCGGGATGGAGGACTTCTTCGACTTCACGATCGCCGTCGTGGCAGAGGAGTCGCTGCGCGACCAGCGGGCAGGCAGGCGCGGCCACCAGGCCGTGGCTGAGCGCGACGTGAGGCAGCTCACGCAGGAGGAAAAGTCGCAGCGTGCGACCTTCACGATCCGCAACGACGGTACCCCCGACGAGTTGAAGGCAGAGTTGTCCCGCATCCTTGCAACCATTGGGGACAACCAACCGGACTGAGACCGTGCTCCAATCGGCACCCACGCGCGAAGGGCGGCGCCCCAAGACGGCC
>JACCUO010000287.1 GCA_013811765.1 Thermoleophilaceae bacterium
GCTGCCCATGGCGGCGGCAGCCCCGCCCACGAAGCGGCGACGGGTGTGCGCCGACTGCTCGGCGTTGTCACGATCGATTGCCGCGTAGGCGATATTCAGCGCTTCTGACATGTATCTCTCCTCAAAAGGGTTTGCGGGTCAACCCTCTGTATCGGGGCCGGGGGTCTGCCGGATCACAGCGGACGCGCCAGCTTTGCGCTCGGTCACCTGCGCTCCCCGCGGCGGACACGCCCGCTTTACGCTCGGTCACCTGCGCTCCCCGCGGCGGACACGCCCGCTGGCGCTCAGGAGGTCGATCACCGTGGCGATCACCTCGTCCGGGCTGTGCTCAAGCTCCTCGTCGGTGAAGCGGACGGGGTCATAGCCGGCGAGGCGCAGGAGGCGATCGCGGCGGCGGTCGCGGGTGAAGGCGCCGGGGTTGTCGCGGTGATAGCGGCGGCTGTCGAGCTCGACGACCAGGCCCTCGGCCTGCCAGAGGCAGTCGACATTGATCTCTTCGCCCGGGATGGGAAGGTCCACATTCAGCTCGGGACGGGTCAGCCGAGCTCGGTCGACGAGAGAGAGGAACAGCTCCTCCAGCCCACTACGGGCGGCCGTGCGACCTGGGTTGGCCTTCTTGATGAGCGCCCGGAGTCGGCGGGCGCCGCGATGACCCCGAGCTCGTTCCAGCACGTCCTCGAGCGCGCGCGCGTCCAGCACGCCGAGGATCCACCCCTGCTCGTAGGCCTTTTCGAGTGGCCGCGGCGAGAGGACCGCCGCGAGATCGAGCATCGTGCGGCTCGGACTGGTGCACGGAATACCCTCGCGGTCGGATTGGTCGCGCGGGAGCAGCACGGCGGCGTGACGATCGATGCCGTCAAGTCTGCGACCCCTCTGGCTCGCCACCGTCACGTCGATCTGACGTCGGGTACTCCCGAGGAGCCCCCACAGCATCGCGGCGTCACGGTGGCTCAAGACCGCGCCCGGGCCGCACGCACGGACCGCCGCGAGCCACTTCCCCCGCAGGCCGATCAACGGATTGCCCACCGCATATACGCCCGGGTAAAGCCGATGAAGGGCGCCGCGCTCCGTGCGCTTCTGGATCCCCTTTCGCGAGAGCCCGGCCTCCACGAGCTCGTCCGTGGTGATCACCCCTTCGTGGCGGCCCGACACTTGGGCGATCGCCGTGTCTACATGACCTGTTGTTCCCAATGAGCCTCCTGGTCTCTTTCCGAACAACAGGTCCGATGTTGGCCTCTCCCGACGCACACGAAGGCCCCAAGCGTTACGACTCTGCCACTAGGGTCTACCGATGGCCACCGCCGCAGAGCCCCGGCCCGCCGAGCTGCCCCTGCCAGGCGGTCGCGAGGGAGCAACGGTGAGGCTGCGGCCCCTCCTCTGCGCGGAGATGTCCGCCCCGCCGGGGTTTCTCGAGCGCGCCGAGGGGCGGATGGCGCCACTCAAGGCGATGGGCGTCCGCGTTCCACGCGATGAGTGGACACAGATCCCCGTGGCCGCCTTCCTCGTGGAGCACCCCACGGCTGGAGCGATTCTGGTGGACACCGGCTTTCACCCCGCTGTGGCCGTCGATCCCAAGCAGGGACTGGGACTCACCGGGGTCGTGTTCAAGGACCTGAGGATGGACCCCGGCCAGGCCGTGGCTGCCCAGCTACGCGAACACAAGATCGACCCCGCTTCGGTGAAGGCGGTGGTCATGACCCACCTCCACAACCTTCAGGCGAGCGGGATCGCGGAGTTCCCCGCGGCGACCTTCGTGCTCAGCGCTCAAGAGTGGGAGGCGGCGTCCAACGGGCGCCAGACCGACGGCTACATCCGCCGCCAGTTCGACCACGCCTTCAAGTACCGCACGCTCGACTTCGAAGCGGCGGCGACCGACTCGTTCGCCACGTTCGGCCGCTCCCTCGATCTGTTCGGGGACGGGAGTGTGCGGGTGGTCTTCACCCCCGGCCACACACTGGGGCACTGCTCTGTGGTCCTGCGGCTGAAGGGCCGCGAAGCCCTACTCACCGGCGATGCCGCCTACACCATGCGCACGATCAACGGTTCTCATCTCCCCTTCAAGATGGAGGACGAGCACCTCTTCAAGCGCTCGCTGCGCGAGATCCAGCTCTACCTCAAGGGGACACCCGACGCACTGGTGATCCCGGGCCACGACATGGAGGCCTGGCGGCGCCTCGCCCCGGTGTACGAGTGAGCTAGAGCACGGAGTCCGGTGCTCGCGCGATCAACGATCGGACTGCGCTCCTCCTAGCGACCGGTCGCGGTGGCCTGGCCGCCGCGCCGGGCCGCGCGGGCAGCCTGCACCGTGGCGCTCCGGCCGTTCTGGCGGAGCCCGTTCCAGAGCAGCTCGATGCGCGAGAAGATCTCCTCCGAGGCGGCCTGGGACTGCGAACGGTCGGGCTCGTCGACCTTCTCGAAGCGCACGGGGTCGCCGAACTGGAGGGTCACCTTCGGGAACTGCAGGCGCTTCCAGTCGCGCACGCGCTCTGAGCCGGCCAGCCCTACCGGCACGACCGGGGCGCCCGACTCCAGCGCAAGCCGGCCGATGCCCGGCTTTGCCTCGCCGAGCTCCCCCGTGCGCGAGCGGCCACCCTCGCAGTACATGACCACGATCCCGCCGCGCGCCAGCACGGCGTGGGCGCTCTTGAAGGCCTCCTCGTCGCGCTGTCCGCGGCGGACCGGGAAGACGCCACCGTTGTGGTAGACGACCTGCATCGGCATCGTGAACAGCTGCGACTTGGCCATGAACTGGACCTTGCGCCGCAGGTACACCGCCACGAAGAAGTGGTCGAGAAAGGAGAAGTGGTTGGGCGCGACGA
>JACCUO010000007.1 GCA_013811765.1 Thermoleophilaceae bacterium
GCACGGAGGTGGCGTCGGCCTTCGGGCGGCTCGGCACCGAGGTTCTGCTGCTCGAGGCGCTCGATCAGATCCTCCCGCTCGAGGATGTCGAGATCGCCAAGGCCTGCGCGCGCGAGATCGCCAAGCAGAACGTGCAGGTCGTGACCGGCGCGAGCGTCGAGACGGTGGAGGACACGGGCGAGTCGGTGAGGATCACCGGGGGCGGCCACGCCCACGAGGTGGACTACGTCTGCATCGCCGCCGGCCGGGGTGCCGACGTGGAAGGTCTCGGACTCGAGGATGCCGGGGTGAAAGTCGGTGAGCGGGGCCTGATCGAGGTGGACGGGGCGATGCGCACCTCGCTGCAGGGCGTCTACGCGATCGGGGACCTGGTGCCGGGACCGGCGCTCGCACACAAGGCCTCCGACGAGGGCGTAATCGCCGTCGAGGATGCCGCCGGGATGGATACCCACCCGATCGACTATCCCTTCGTTCCACGCGTGACCTTCTGCATGCCGCAGGTGGCCTCCTTCGGGCTCACCGAGGCACAGGCGCGCGAGGCGGGCCACGACGTGGTGGTGGGCAAGGTGCCGATGGGCGCGGTCGGCGCTCCCACCGTTTACGGCGATCGAGGCGGGATGGTCAAGCTGATCGGGGACAGGCGGTACGGCGAGCTCCTCGGCGGCCATATCGTCTCCGCGAAGGCCGCGGACCTGATCGAGGAACTGGTGGTGGCGCGTGACCTCGAGGGTGGCTATGCCGAGCTGGCCCGCACGATCCACCCCCATCCCGCGTTTGCGGAGGCTGTGCTCGAGGCCGCGCGTGCCGCCGACGGCTGGCTGATCCACGGCTGAGCCTGGCTGTGGCCGGGCCGAACGTCTTTGACCCCTCGTTCGAGCCGGACGAGGGAGAGCACGGGTTCGTCCGGCGTCGCTCGTTCGTGGGGCGCGACGCGGGCGCGAAGCGGCTCGGCGCGACGGTGATGGAGCTGCCGCCTGGAAAGACGGCTTCGCCCTACCACTGGCACCACGCCAATGAGGAAATGATGATCGTGCTGAGCGGGCGGCCGGCGCTGCGCACGCCCGCCGGCTGGCGCGAGCTGGCGGTCGGTGAGGTGGTGGCCTTCCCGCTCGGCGAGGCCGGGGCACACCAGGTGTCGAACTTCACGGAGGAGTCCGTGCGCTACCTGTTCCTCAGTGAGATGGTCGGCCCGGAGCTTGTGGTCTACCCCGACTCGGACAAGATCGGCGTGCGGGAGGAGGCCCCCGGCCCGGAGGCCGCGGGGCGCTGGGAGCTGCACCGATCCGGTGATGCCGTGGATTACTGGGACGGGGAGACTCCGCCGTCCCGGGAGGGGTGAGGCCGTGGAGGAAACCGCCGCTCGCCCGGTCTTCTACTACGACCTGGGCTCTCCCTACGCATATCTCGCCGCCGAGCGAGTGAACCGCGTGCTCCCGGTTGTCCCGGTCTGGCAGCCGATCCTGCTCGGCGGGATCTGGAAGCACACGGGCGGCAGTTCGTGGGCACTGACCGACGCACGGGCGTCCGGCATGGCGCAGGTCGAGGCGCGCGCCGAGCGCTACGGGCTGCAGCCGGTCCGCTGGCCGCAGGGCTGGCCTCACAGCTCGCTCACAGCGATGCGCGCGGCGATCTTCGCCCAGAGGGCCGGTCGGGTGGTGGCCTTCTCGCTCGCCGCGTTCCGGCAGGCCTTCGCGGGGGCCAGGGATCTTTCGGACACCGACAACGTCCTGATTGCGGCGGCGGCGTGCGAGCTGCACCCCAACGCGGTGCTCAAGGGGATCGAGAGCAGAGGCGTGAAGGATGAGCTCCAAAAGGCCACGGCGGAAGCCGTCGAGCGCGGCGTGACCGGCGTACCGACCGTGGCCGTGGGCGACCGGCTGTTCTGGGGCGAGGACAGCCTCGAGGAGGCCGCCGCGGCCCTATGAGGAGATCGGTGCGGTGCTCGCCCGATCAACGATCGGGGCTGCGCTCCTCCCGCGAGCCCTGGTGCGGTCCTCGCCCACTAGCATCCGCGGCCATGCGAATCTCACCACTAGTGGCCTGCGGCCTGGCCGCGCTCTCTCTCGCCGCCGCCGGCTGCAGCGAGGAGGAGACCGACAAGGCCTCCGAGGAGAAGCCCAGCGCCGAGCAGCAGCCTGCCGCGGCGCCGCCCGAGACCTCCGGCGAGCAGAGGAGCAAGCCGAAGGTGGCAAAGCCGAAGGGGCGGCCGCCGAAGAAGCTGGTGGTCAGGGACCTCATCCCGGGCAAGGGCGGTGCCGCCGCGTCGGGCGATCAGCTCAAGGTGAACTACGTCGGCGTGAGCTTCGCCACCGGGAAGGAGTTCGACTCCTCCTTC
>JACCUO010000013.1 GCA_013811765.1 Thermoleophilaceae bacterium
TGATCGTGCAGACCGACAACGTCTCGGCCTCCCACGGCGGCACGGTGGGAGAGCTCGACGAGGACCAGATCTTCTACATGAACACCCGCGGGATCCCCCGCTCCGAGGCCGTGCGGATCCTCGTCGAGGGCTACTTCGAGGAGGTGGTGCAGCGCCTGTCCGACCCCGGCCTGCAGGCGCTCGTGAGGCGGCGGATCGCCCAGAAGCTGGTGGCCGCCGAGGACCAGGTGGCCGAGTTCATCGGCGAGCGGGCCGGGAGCGAGGTCGCCCCCGCCGAAGGCCGCCAGGAGGACGAGGCCGCGTAATGGCGGCGGTGGCCACACCGCTCGACGTGCGCGCGGACTTCCCGCTGCTCGGACGCGGCTTTGCCTACCTGGACTCCGCTGCCACCTCGCAGAAGCCCGAGCAGGTGATCCAGTCGATCGACTCCTACTACCGGCACTCCAACGCGAACATCCACCGCGGGGTCTATGCGCTTGCCCAGGAGGCCACTGACCTCTTCGAGGGCGCGCGCGAGCGGATCGCGGCCTTCGCCGGAGGCGAGACGGCCACCACGATCTTCACCCGCAACGCCACGGAGGCGATCAACCTCGTGGCCTACGCGTGGGGCTCCGAGCATCTGGGCGAGGGCGACGAGGTGCTGATCACCCAGATGGAACACCACTCGAACATCGTGCCGTGGCAGCTGCTGTGCCAGCGCCAGGGCGCGAAGCTGCGCTATCTGCACGTCTCCGAGGACGGCCGGCTCTCGCTCGAGGAGCTCGAAGAGGTCCTCGCGGGCGGACGGGTGAAGATGGTGGCGGTCGCGCACGTCTCCAACGTGCTTGGCACGATCAACCCCGTCGCCGAGATCGCCGCGCGGGCGCGCGCAGCGGGGGCCGCCTCGCTGATCGACGGCTCCCAGGCCGTTCCGCAGCTGCCGGTGAACGTGGCGGAGATCGACGCGGACTTCTACGTCTGGACGGGTCACAAGGCGCTCGGCCCCACCGGCATCGGCGTCCTCCATGGCCGCCGCGAGCTGCTCGAGTCGATGCCCCCGTTCCTCGGCGGCGGGGACATGATCGCCACCGTCGGCTTCGACTCCTCCACCTGGAACGAGCTGCCCTGGAAGTTCGAGGCGGGCACGTCGCCGATCGCGGAGGGAGTGGGGCTCGGCGCTGCCGTGGACTACCTCTCCGCCATCGGCATGGACGCGGTCCGGGCGCACGAGCGCGACCTCACCGAGTACACGCTCGAGCGGCTCGCGGAGGTGGGCGGGCTGCGCACCTTCGGCCCCACGGACCTCGACCACCGCGGCGGGGTGGCGTCCTTCGAGGTCGAGGGCGCGCACCCTCACGACATCGCCGAGCTCTGCGACCGCGAGGGAGTCTGCATTCGCGCCGGCCACCACTGCGCCCAGCCGCTCATGCGGGAGCTGGGCGTGCCGGCCACGGCACGGGCGAGCTTCCACGTCTACAACTCGCGCGAGGACGTGGACCGCCTGGTCGAGGCGCTCCAGAAGGCCCGCCGCGTGCTGGAGCTGTAGCCGTGGACGAGCTCTACCGCGACTACATCCTCGACCACTACAAGAACCCACGCAACTTCGGGACGCTCGAGCCCCACGACCTCGAGCACCACGACGTCAATCCCCTCTGTGGCGACGAGCTCGGGGTGCACCTGATCGTGGACGGGGAAGGAACGATCACGGGCCTCCGCTTCCACGGCCAGGGCTGCGCGATCTCGCAGGCCTCGGCTTCGATCGCCAGCGAGGAGCTGATCGGGATGAAGGCCGACGAGGCAGGGGCACTGGGCGCCGAGTGGATCATCGACCTGCTCGGGATCGACATCTCCCCAACGCGCCGCAAGTGCGCGCTGCTCAGCCTGAAGGTGATGCGCGGCGCGACCACGGGCAACCCCTCCTGGCCCGAGTAGCAGGGCCGGGCGCGGGCCTCGGGCGATGAGCGGGCTCCTGTTCGCCGCGACCCTCGGCGTGGGCTGACCGTGAAGCTCGCAACCTGGAACGTGAACTCGCTCAAGGTTCGCCTCCCGCGCGTGCTCGAGTTTCTCGAACGGCACCGTCCCGACGTTCTCTGTCTCCAGGAG
>JACCUO010000025.1 GCA_013811765.1 Thermoleophilaceae bacterium
GGCACAGGCAGCCCGCGGGTTCGACAAGGCATCGTCGTCTCAGACAAGGCCGATAAGACGATCACCGTGCAGGTCGACCTCGCGCGCCAGCACCGCACCTATGGAAAGATCGTTCGCACCAGCACCAAGATCCACGCCCACGACGAGCGCAACGAGGCGGGCGAGGGTGACACCGTGAGGGTGGTCGAGAGCCGGCCCTTGAGCGCCACCAAGCGTTGGCGCCTGGTCGAGATCCTCGAGAGGGCGAGATAGGTGATTCAGCAGGAGACACGCCTGCGGGTGGCCGATAACACGGGCGCCCGCGAGATCCTCTGCATCCGGGTTACCGGTGGCTCCCAGCGGCGCTATGCCGGGGTGGGTGACGTGATAACCGCCACCGTCAAGCAGGCGATCCCTCGCGGCTCGGTGAGCAAGGGCGAGGTGGTGAAGGCGGTCGTGGTGCGCACACGCAAGGAGTTCGGGCGCGAGGATGGCACCTACATCGCCTTCGACGAGAACGCGGCCGTGCTGATCGATCAGGCCAACAACCCGCGAGGGACCCGTATCTTCGGCCCGGTCGCGCGCGAGCTGCGCGACCGCAACTTTATGAAGATCGTCTCGCTCGCCCCTGAGGTCCTCTAGCCATGGCCTCCCGCATGAAGATCCGCAAGGACGATGTGGTCAAGGTCATATCGGGCAAGGACCGGGGCAAGACCGGGCGCGTGCTCCGCACCGAGCCCGGTCGTTCGCGGGTGTACGTGGAGGGTCTCTGCATCCAGAAGCGCCACCAGCGCCCCCGTACCCTGCAGGACACCCAGCGCGCTCAGGCAATCGGCGGCGTGATCGAGGTGGAGGGCCCGATCCACGTGTCGAACGTGCAGCTGCTCGACCCCGAGTCCGGTGCCCCGAGCCGCGTCGCGATCAAGCGCGAGGACGGCCGGCGCGTACGCGTTGCAAAGAAGTCCGGGAAGGAGCTCGACTGACATGGTTGCCACGACCTCCCAGCCGCCCCGGCTAAAGGAGCGCTACGACGGCGAGATCCGCGCGGCCCTGCAGAAGCGCTTCAGGTACTCCAACCCGATGCAGGTGCCGAAGGTCGACAAGGTCACGCTCAACATGGGCGTGGGCGAGGCCAAGCAGGACTCGAAGATGCTCGATGCCGCCCGGGAGCAGCTCGCCACGATCGCCGGCCAGCAGCCCAACGTCCGGCTCGCGCGCAAGTCGATCGCCAACTTCAAGCTCCGCGACGGCATGCCCGTGGGTCTCTCGGTCACGCTGCGCGGCGTGCGGATATACGAGTTCCTCGACCGGCTGATGTCGGTGGCCATCCCGCGCATCCGGGACTTTCGAGGGCTGAACCCGCGCTCGTTCGACGGACGTGGGAACTGGACCATGGGGGTCCGCGAGCAGGTCATCTTCCCCGAGATCGACTACGACGCGATCGACCAGGTGCGCGGCCTGGACATCACCATCACCACGACCGCGGCGAGCGATGAGGAAGGCTTTGCGCTGCTGCTCGAGATGGGGATGCCCTTTCAGGAGGCCGGCCGCCCGGGCCAGTCGACGGTGGAGCCCGACGAAGCCGAGGAGGAGCGCCGGCACGACGAGGCCCGCCTCAAGGCGGAGGCCGAGCAGGCCGCGTTCGAACAGCTCAAGGAGGAGAATCCCGAAGCCTACGCAAAGCCCGAGGAGCCCGAGGAGGGCGAGCAGGGCGACCCCGAAGAGCAAGCCCCGAAGGGAAGCGAGTAGATGGCCAAGACCTCACAGAGGGTGCGTCAGTCGCGCCCGCCCAAGTACAAGACCCGCGGGTACAACCGGTGCCGCAAGTGCGGCAGGCCGCGCGCGTACATGCGCAAGTTCGGCCTCTGCCGTATCTGCCTGCGCGACCACGCCCACGAGGGCGACATCCCCGGGCTGACCAAGAGCAGCTGGTAGGCATGAGCCAGACCGACCCGATAGCCGACTTCCTGACGCGGATCCGCAACGCCCTCCAGGCCGACCACGACGCCGCCGTGATGCCGCACTCCACCTTCAAGGCCGAGCTAGCGCGCATCCTCGTCGAGCAGGGCTATGTGGAGAGCTGCTCGGTGGAGCCCGCGCGGGTCGGCCAGGCCCTGCGGGTGACGCTCAAGTACACCGAGGATCGCAAGCCGGTGATCGCGGGGATGAAGAGGGTGTCCACGCCCGGTCGGCGCGAGTACGTCGGCGCCGGGCAGGTTCCGAAGGTCCAGGGCGGGATGGGCACCACCATCGTGTCCACTTCCAGGGGCGTGATGACCGGACACGAGGCGCGCCGCGCCGGTGTCGGCGGCGAGCTCGTGGCGAAGGTCTGGTGATCCCATGAGCCGCATTGGAAAGCAGCCGATCTCTCTGCCCGACGGTGTGACCGTGCAGGTCGAGCCCGAGGCCGTGCGCGTCGAGGGGCCGAAGGGCCGGCTTTCAGAGCGCGTGGCCCGGGACCTCAGCGTCGAGCAGCAGAATGGCGAGATCGTGGTCACCAGGCCGTCCGACCGCGGCGAGCATCGCGCTCTGCACGGACTGACCCGCAGCCTGATCGCCAACATGGTGCTGGGCGTGACAGAGGGCTTCGAGAAGCGGCTCGAGATTCAGGGGGTGGGCTATCGCGCCCAGCTCAAGGGCAAGAACCTCGAGCTGGCGCTCGGTTACTCGCACCCAGTTCCGGTTGAGGCTCCCGAGGGCATCGAGTTCGAGGTGCCGGTGCCGACCGAGGTCGTGGTACGGGGGATCTCGAAACAGGCCGTCGGCGAGATCGCCGCCCAGATTCGCAAGAAGCGCCCGCCCGAGCCATACAAGGGCAAGGGCATTCGCTACAAGGACGAGTACGTGGCCAGGAAGGTTGGCAAGCGGGCATGAGCGTCAAGACGAAGCCGCAGACGCGCATGCGCCGCCGACGGCGCGTGCGGGCCAAGGTGCGGGGCACCTCAGAGCGCCCGAGGCTCGCCGTGTTCCGCTCCAACCGCGGGATGGTCGCCCAGCTGATCGACGACAGTCGAGGCCACACGGTGGCGGCGGTCAGCTGGACCGAGCCCGAGCTGCGCGATCTCGGTTCTATGGAGCAGGCGGGACGCGCGGGGGCCGTGATCGCAGAGCGCGGCAAGGCTGCCGGCGTGGGGCAGTGCGTCTTTGACCGGGGCGGATACCGGTACCACGGCCGCGTAAAGGCGCTTGCGCAGGGAGCCCGAGAGGCCGGGCTCGAGTTTTGATCGGCCCCCCGAAGCGGGCGCGGAACTCGCGCACGGACCACTAGCTACCCTCGACGGGACGGAAAATGGCCAGAGAGAGCAACAGAAATCAGGGCGGCCGCGGCCGCGACAGCGATCTCCAGGAGCGCGTGGTCGAGATCAACCGCGTGGCCAAGGTCGTCAAGGGCGGCCGGCGCTTCTCGTTCACGGCCCTCGTGGTCGTGGGTGATGAGAAGTCGAAGGTCGGCGTGGGCTACGGCAAGGCCAACGAGGTGCCGGTGGCGATCCAGAAAGGCGTCGAGCGGGCCCGTCGCGACCTCCTCGACGTGCCGATGCACGGGTCGACGATCACCCACCAGATCACCGGCGTCCACTCGGCCTCCCGCGTGCTGCTCAAGCCGGCCTCACCCGGTACGGGCGTGATCGCCGGCGGCGGGGTCCGCGCCGTGCTCGAGCTCGCCGGCATTCACGACGTGCTGTCGAAGTCACTTGGCAGCCAGAACCCGATCAACCTGGTGAAGGCCACGATGGCGGGTCTGCAGGGACTGCGCAGGCCGGAGGACGTGGCCAAGCTGCGTGGCTTGAGCATCTCCCAGGTGCTCGGCATCGATGGGTCGAACGGCAAGCCCGCCGAGGCCGAGGCGCCCGCCGGCGAGGCGCCGCCGGCTGCGGCGGAGGCGTCCGCAACGGAGGCCGAGAGCGCCTGATGGCTGCGCTGGCCATCAAGCAGGTCAAGTCGCCGAATGGCGCCTCGAAGAGGCAGCGGGCCTCATTGCGCACGCTCGGCCTGGGCCGGATCGGCAAACAGGTTGAGCGCCCCGATGACGAGGTCGTGCGCGGGCTCATCTACTCCGTGCACCACTTGGTGGAGGTCAAGGATGCCTGAGGATCGCGTGATTGGGCTCCACAATCTGAAGCCCGCCAAGGGGTCCACCCACCGCCGCAAGCGTGTCGGTCGGGGCGAGGGCTCGGGGTTTGGGAAGACATCCGGCCGGGGCCAGAAGGGTGCCGGTTCGCGCGCGGGGGCAAAGGACCGGGCAGGCTTCGAGGGCGGGCAGAACCCGATCCAGATCCGGATGCGGAAGCTGCGCGGACCGCACATGAAGAAGTCGATGCCGTTCGAGAAGTTCCGCACGCACACCCAGCCCGTGAACCTGAAGGACCTCGAGGGGCGCTTCGACAAGGGTGCCGAGATCACGCCTGACTCGCTCAGGGCGGCAGGCCTTGCCACCCGCGCCGGCGTCCCGGTCAAGGTCCTCGGCCAGGGGGAGATCACGAAGGCGCTCACCGTCCACGCCCATGCGTTCTCGGCCACCGCGCGCGACATGATCGAGGCGGCCGGCGGCAGCGTCCACGTGCTCGATTCCTAGCCGATGCTCCAGACCTTTCTCAACTCCTTCCGGGTTCCCGAGATCCGGAAGAAGCTGGCGTTCACGGCGGCGATGCTCCTGCTGTACAGGGTCGGGGCCTACATCCCCGCGCCGGGCATCAACGTGGATGCGGTGGAGAGCATCGCCGAGAACTTCACGGGCTCGAACGTCCTCGGCTTTCTGAACCTGTTCTCGGGCGGGAGCCTGCAGCGCTTCGCGATCTTCGCCCTGGGCATCATGCCCTACATAACCGCCTCGATCATCCTGCAGCTGATGACCGTGGTCGTCCCCCAGCTCGAGAAGCTCCGCAAGGAGGGCGAGGTTGGGCAGCAGAAGATCACGCAGTACACCCGCTACCTGACGGTGGGTCTCGCCTTCGGCCAGTCGATCGGCTACGTCTTCCTCTTTCGCACCTTCTCCTCGGGGGGGACGGAGGTGGTCGACAACTTCACCTTCGGTCGCGTCTTCGTGATCGTGACCACCCTCACCGCGGGTTGCGTGCTGCTCATGTGGTTCGGAGAGCTGATCACCCAGCGCGGGATCGGTAACGGGATCTCGCTGATGATCTTCGCGAGCATCGTCGCCGGCCTTCCGGGCGGGATCAGCAACTGGTGGCAGAGCCCCGACCAGGTGTTCATCGTGATGATGCCGTTCATCTGCCTGGCGGTGATCGTCTTCATCGTGTTCATGCAGGAGGGACAGCGCCGGATCCCGGTGCAGTACGCAAAGCGAGTCGTGGGCCGGCGGATGTCCGGGGGCGGCTCGACCTACCTCCCGCTGCGCGTGAACATGGCGGGGGTGATCCCGGTGATCTTCGCTGCCTCCCTGATGGCCTTCCCGCCTACCATCGGCGAGCTATCCCAGGCGAGCTGGGCGCGTGACTTCTCGGCTTTCTTCAGCCCCAACGGGTGGGCCTACATCGTTGGGGAGTCGATCTTCATCATCCTCTTCACCTACTTCTATACCGCGGTCACCTTCAACCCGGTCGAGCAGGCGGACAACCTGAAGAAATACGGCGGGTTCATACCTGGGGTGAGACCCGGCCGGCCAACGGCCGAGTATCTGGATCGCATCCTCGCGCGGCTGACCTTCCCGGGTGCGCTCTACCTGGCCGCGGTCGCCGCCCTGCCGACCATCATCCTCAACCAGACGAGCGCCAACGTCTTTTTCGGCGGGACCTCGATACTGATCGTGGTGGGCGTGGCCCTCGACACCATGAAGCAGCTCGAGGCACAGCTGATGATGCGCAACTACGAGGGGTTCCTGAAGTAGCAGGCCTGCTGAGGCGCGGTAGCCTTGTCGGGTTGTGAGCGAGCTGAATCTGATCCTGCTCGGCCCGCCGGGCGCGGGGAAGGGCACGCAGGCCGAGCGGCTTCGGGCCGACTTCGACGTTCCCTACTACGCCATGGGAGACATCCTGCGCGCCGCCGTCAAGGAGGGGACCGAGCTGGGTCGCGAGGCCAAGGAGTACATGGACCGCGGCGACCTCGTTCCGGATGACCTGGTGTGCCGCGTCATCGTCGACCGGGTCGACAGCGCCGAGGCGCGCGATGGGTTCGTGCTCGATGGCTTTCCGCGCACCGTGGCCCAGGCCGACGCACTGGCCGGTGCGGTGGCGTCGCTCGGTAGGCGGCTTACCGCGGCGCTCTCCATCGAGGCCCCTGACGAGGACGTCATCCGCCGTCTGTCCGGGCGGCGGATGTGCGATAAGAACGGCCACGTCTACCACGTCGAGTTTGACCCGCCGAAAAACGAGGGCTTCTGCGACCAGGACGGTTCAGTGCTCGTCCAGCGCGAAGACGACAGGGAGGAAACCGTCCGCCACCGGCTCGAGGTCTTCCACGACCAGACCAAGCCGCTGATCGACTACTACGCCAGGCAGGGTCTCCTTCGTCGCTTCGACGGGACGAGGGCACCGGAAGAGGTCCACGGGCACATCAGGGCCACCCTGGCCACGCTTCGCCTGGAGGAAGAGCTGTAGTGGCCCCCCTTCGAAGCGCCCACTGGGAGATGGCGCCTTGATCATCAAGAAGTCGGCGGAGGAGATCGAGGCGATTGCCGCCTCCGGGCGCATCCTCGCGCGCTGTCACCGGCTGCTGCGCGGAAAGGCGCGCGCCGGAGTGAGCACGGGCGAGTTGGATCAGGCGGCCGAGCGGTTCATCCGGTCCCAGGGCGCCGCGCCGGTGTTCAAGGGCTACCGCGGCTTTCCGGGGTCGATCTGCGCATCCCCCAACTCGATGGTCGTGCACGGAATTCCGGGCCCCTACCGCCTATCCCGGGGAGACATCCTGTCGATCGACATCGGTGTGGTGCTCGACGGCTGGGTTGCCGATGCCGCCGTCACGCTGCCCATCGGTCCCGTGAGCGCCGTGGCCAGGAGCCTGCTTGCCACCACTCGGGCGGCGCTCTTCGACGCGATCGAGCAGTGCCGCGCCGGGAACCGCCTAGGCGACGTGTCGGCTTCGGTCCAGCGAAGGGTGGAGGCGGACGGCTCATCGGTGATCCGCTCCCTGGTGGGCCACGGGGTGGGCCGCGACATGCACGAAGACCCTCAGATACCCAACTTCGGCCGGCCGGGCACCGGCCCCGAGCTCGAGGAGGGAATGGTGTTGGCCATCGAGCCAATGGTGAACGCCGGCCACCACGAGGTTCGGATGGGAGCAGACAGCTGGGCTGTCTACTCCCGCGACGGGTCGCTGGCAGCTCACTTTGAGCACACCGTGGCGATCACCTCGAACGGCCCGCGCATCCTCACGCCGTGGCACGATGAGGAGGACGTGGTTCGCCCGGCACCCCCGGAGGGCCCCCAGTCCGCACCCGCCACCTCGGCCGCGGGGGCCTGAGCAGCCGTCGTCACTTCTGTCTTGCTAATCTTTTCGGTTGGCGTTGGGCCGTCTCCTGGGCCGGACGCTCCGTTCTCTCTATAAGGAAGGCAGATCCACGGAGCCATGAAGGTTCGAGCCTCGGTCAAGGCCATGTGCGAGAAGTGCAAGGTGATCCGCAGGGGCGGAGCGGTCTTGGTCATCTGCCAGAACCCCCGTCACAAGCAGCGCCAGGGCTGACCTAGTACGTATGGCACGAATTTCAGGCATCAACATCCCCCTCAACAAGAGGGTCGAGATAGGGCTCACCTACATCTTCGGCATCGGTCGCTCGCAGGCGCTCAAGGCCTTGAAGCAGGCCGGGGTGGACCCCGACACCTATGTGAAGGACCTCACCGATGATGAGGTCATCAAGCTGCGCGAGGCGATCGACAACGACCTGATCGTCGAGGGCGACCTCCGCCGCGAACGTTCGCAGAACGTGAAGCGGCTGATGGAGATCGGCGCCTACCGCGGCCTCCGGCACCGCCGCGGTCTGCCCGTGAACGGCCAACGCACGAAGACCAACGGACGCACCCGCAAGGGCCCGAGGCGCATGCAGGTGGCAGGAAAGAAGAAGGTGTCGAAGTGAAGTGGGTCAGGAGCTGATGGCGGCTCAGAAGCCGGGTCGTCCGCGCGGGCGTCGCAAGGTCAAGAAGAACATCCCGTACGGGCAGGCACACGTGAAGACGAGCTTCAACAACACGATTGTCTCGCTTACCGACCGCGAGGGCAACGTGATCGCATGGGAGTCGGCCGGCGGCGCCGGCTTCAAGGGCTCGCGTAAGTCAACCCCCTTCGCCGCGCAGGTCACCGCGGACGCTGCGGCCAAGAAGGGCATCGAGCAGGGGCTCGAGAAGGTCGAGGTCTTCGTGAAGGGCCCGGGTTCGGGACGCGACACCGCGATCCGCTCGCTCCAGGCCGCCGGTCTCGAGATCACCACGATCCGCGACGTCACCCCGCAGGCGCACAACGGCTGCCGTCCGCGAAAGCGCAGGAGGGTCTAGTGGCGCGCGATACCGGAGCACAGTGCAAGCAGTGCCGGCGGGAGGGCGAGAAGCTCTTTCTCAAGGGTGAGCGTTGCCTCACCGACAAGTGCGGCATCGAGCGGCGCAACTACCCCCCGGGAGACCATGGGCGTGGCCGGTCGCGGCAGTCCGAGTACCGGGTGCAGCTGCGGGAGAAGCAGAAAGCACGGCGCTACTACGGCGTGCTCGAGAAGCAGTTCCGCAACTACTACGCCCACGCGTCACGCCAGCCCGGTGTGACGGGAGAAAATCTGCTGCGCCTGCTCGAGGCCCGCTTTGACAACGTGCTGGTACGCCTCGGCTTTGCGGCCTCGCGTCGCCAGGCGCGCCAGATGATCCGTCACGGTCACTGGACCGTGAACGGCCGCCGCGTGGACATTCCCTCCTACCAGGTCCGCCCCGACGACGTGATCATGATGAAGGCCGGGTCCAAGGGCGACCGGACGATCCGCGACGCTACCGAGCTCGTCTCGGTCGTGCCGGCATGGCTGCAGGCGGACCACGACGGGCTCACCGCCAAAGTGCTCCGGGCCC
>JACCUO010000065.1 GCA_013811765.1 Thermoleophilaceae bacterium
ACCTCATGTACCCGGAGGTGTTCGTTGAGTTCGCCGGCTTTCAGCGCCGCTACGGCGACGTGAGCGTGCTGCCCACGCCCGTCTTCTTCTGGGGCGTCCACCAGGACGAGGAGCTCGCGCTCGAGATCGAGCACGGCGTGGTCCTGATCGTGCGCTTCCTCGCCGTGGGCGACCCCGACTCGGAGGGACTGTGCTCGATCTTCTTCGAGCTGAACGGCCAGCCGCGCGAGGTGAAGGTGCGCGACCGCAGCCGGGCGCCCCCGCCGGCCCGGCGGGAGGCCGACCCGGGTGAGCCGGGACATGTGGCCGCGCCGATGCGCGGCGTGGTGGTCTCGCTGGCGGTGGCTCAGGGTCAGCAGGTCGCCCAGGGCGACCGGCTGCTCTCCATCGAGGCGATGAAGATGGAGACGGCGGTGTTCGCCGATATCGACGGCGTGGTCGAGGAGGTTGCGGCGGCGGTCGGAACGCACGTGCACGCCGGGGATCTCCTCCTGGTGCTGGGGGCGGGCGACGGGGAAACCGCCGACGCCGACGGCAACTGATCCGGTTCTACTCCGACTCCTCCGAGTCCAACTCCTCCTACTCCTCCGAGTCCGACCCCTCCGAGTCCGACCCGTCAGATTCAGACCCCTCCGAGTCCGACTGCGCCGCGGCCCTGTCCTCCGAGCGGGCGCCTTCGCCGCCTAGCGCAACCGCCGCCTTGGCGGTGACCATGTGGTAGAGGACGAGGAGCTGCACGAGCGCGAGCGAGTCCGAGCGCTCGACCTTGTCCCCGATGGTGAACTCGCCGAGCCGGTCGGAGCGTAGGTGGCTCGCGAAGTGAAGCTCGTCCCAGATCGCCTCCTGGATCTCCTCCGCATGCTCGTGCTTGACGTCACCCGGGATCCGGATGTAGGGGTCCGGGCCCTCCTCGATCAGCGTGATCCCCCTGTCGCCCTTGTCGAGAAACGGCGAGAGGTCGGGGGGGGGCAGCGTCTCACGCAGGATGACCTGGGCATCGAGCTTGTTGGGGTCGCCGTCCTCGCTCTCCATGAACTTGATCACGAGGTCGCCGTAGCGCTCCTGGGGGCGGATGAACTGCGCGGAGTCAGGTTCGCGCTTCTCGAGGTCCTCCAGCACGCCTTCCTCGGTGTACCCGCGCTTGGAGGTGTCGCGCTTCACCTTCCACTTGCGGCGGAGGTCCTCGGGCGGCGCCAGGTAGACGCGCACGTCGTATGAGTCGCGCAGCCCCTCCGTGTGGTAGCCGAGCAGGCCCTCGACCACGGCGAACGCCTTAGGTGCGACGTACTCCGGTGGCCCGAAGGTGCCGTCTCCGTGGATGTACACGGGCTTCAAGACCGACTCGCCCTCGCGCAACAGCGACAGATGCTGCGCGATGATGTCCATGTAGTTGCAGTCGGGGTGCAGCGGCGTGATGTCGTGCTCTTTGCGCTGCTCGCGGTCGTACTTGTGGTAGTCGTCGGTCCCGATGTGCGTGACCTGATCCTCGCCGAGGATGTCCACGAGCGCGCCCGAGATCGTCGTCTTTCCCGCCGCCGAGTCGCCGACGATTCCAAGGATTACCGGTCGCGGCACTGTCTCCCCTCCCTTTGAACTTTTCGGAGCCCGCAGGATGCGGCCTGCACGGCGGAGCCTGCTTCAGCGCAACGTTATACCCGCTGGGCGCAGGCACATGCGTCAACCACCGCCCATGGCCTCCTTCATCCGCTTCTCCATCTCGTCGGGCGGCACGTCTTCGACGTGGCTGGCGACGTTCCAGCGGTGTCCGAACGGGTCCTCGAACTGACCGCTGCGGTCGCCATAGAACTGGTTCTCCACAGCGTTCAGGGAAGTGGCCCCCGCGGAAACCGCCGCGTCGAAGACGGCGTCCACGTCCTCGACGTAGACGTGAATCGTCACCGGCGTGCCGCCGACTGTCTTCGGCCCTTGTGCGCCCATCTCCGGGAACTCGTCGGCGAGCATGATCACCGATCCCCCGAGTCCGAGCTCCGCATGCCCGATCTTTCCGCCGGGGGCGGGCATGCGCATCCGCTCCTCGGCTCCGAGCACCTTCGTGTAGAACTCGATCGCGGCCGCGGCGTCGTGCGCGTGCAGGTACGGAATGACCTGTGGGTAACCATCGGGGATCGGCTTGGGGTCAGCCATGTGTTCCTCCTGTAGGTGCTTGCCTCGCCAAACGAGCGAGGAACTCGCAGCCTACCGCCCGCTCGCGCCGATCTCCGCGTACAACCGCTCCGCCGCGCGCAGCTCGCGCTCGTGCGACTCGTCGTCTCCCCGCCGCCGCGCGAGCTCCGCCAGCTCTGTCCGGACCAGCGGCTCGAAGGCCATCGCCTCCGACTTCCGGATCAGCTCGAGCGCACGTTCGAGCTTGGCCGCCACCTCCTCGTGCGCGAGCTCGCCAGGTGAGGCGAACATGGCTCGCACGAGCGCGAGGATCGCAAATAGCTCGTTGGGGACCGCTCCCGCGGCGCGCGCCACGCCGATGCCCTCGCGCGCCAGCGTACGTCCTACGTCCAGCTCCCCGAGGCCCACGTAGGCCTCGGACAGTGCGGCCAGGCGCAGACCCTGCGACTCCATTCCCGTGCGGCGCTCGTTCGCCAGGGCGATCGAGCGCTCGATCGCGTCCCTCGCCCGTGCCCACTCTCCGCGCATCAGCTCCGCCAGGCCGAGCCAGTGCCACGAGAACGTGCGCGAGAACGCGTCGCCGATGCGCTCGGCGATCTCCAGCGATTCCCGGGCGTGGGTGTACGCCGCCTGGGAGTCGCCGGTGAAGTAGGCCAGCCAGGTGCTCCACATGTGGCCCCAGCCCACCTGCTCGAGATCTCCGTGCTCGCGGGCCATGTCCATCCCCCGTTCCAGCAACTCGCGCGCCAGTGTGATCTGCCCCATCGTGCAGACCAGGCCGCCCTTGAGCATCAGAAAGTAGGCCAGCGGGCAGCCCACGGCGATGCCGGCTCCGAGGGTTGCATCGCCGTCCGCCAGCTCGATCGCGCGGTCCACGATCGCCACGGCCTCGCGCAGCTCCCCGGTCATGAAGAGCCCGTACACATCGAGCGCCGCGACCATGTAGAGCGCGGGGTCGCCCACCTCCTCGGCGAGTGCGATCGCCTCGCGGCCGACTCGGGCCTGCTCGGCGGGCTCGCCGTCGTTCACGCCGCGGATGGCGCCGTAGAGCGCAAGCAGGAGCACACGCGAGCGCTGGTCCCCGGCCTCCAGCGCCATCCGCTCTCCCTCCAGGTAGACCGCCTCGGCCTCCTCGCGCGAAAGCCCCAGGCGCCACGCGAACTGAAGCCAGAAGATCCTCGCCGTGAGCCCGAGCATCGTGGCCTCCTCGGACTCCTCCAGCGAGTCGGCCAGCTCGCGCACCTTGCGCCAGTGGCGCAGCGACTGGTTCGGGTCACTCGTGCCGGCCCAGGCTCCCGCCCGCGCGTGCCAGCGCGCCGCCTCGAGCGCCTCGCCCGCGGCCTCCCAGTGCTGGGCGAGCAGGGCCGAGCGCTCGTCCAGGCGGTCTGGATACTGCTCGGCCATCGCCCGCGCGGTCGCGGCGTGCAGCCGCCCGCGGCGCTCGCCGAGCTGGGAGTGGTAGGCCACCTCGTGGGTGAGCGGGTGCCTGAACGCGTACAGCGCCTCCGGGTAGAGCTCTTGCTCGAAGACGAACTCACCCGCCACGAGCTCGCACAACGCCTCCTCGAGCTCGGACGCCGCGAGCTCGGCCACGCCTCCCAGCACCGGCTCGGGGAACTCCTTGCCGATCACCGCCGCGGCCTGCAGCACCTCCTTCTCGCGCTCGGGAAGGCGGTCGATGCGCGCCGCCAGCACGCTCTGCACGCTGGCGGGCACGGCCGTGTTCTCGATCGGCGCAGCCAGCCGGTAGGCACCGTGCTCACCGATGAGCGTGCCGGCCTCCTCGAGTGACTTCAGGAGCTCCTCGATGAAGAACGGGTTGCCGGCCGTGCGCTCGCGTACCAGCCGCGGCAACCCTTCGAGCGAGGGGTCGGTCCCCAGCAGGTGGGTTACCAACTCGTCGATCGCCCCGGGCTCGAGCGGTGTCAGTGCGATCTGGCGGTAATGGGGCTCGGCCATCCAGCCCGCGTGGTACTCCGGGCGGAAGTTCACGATCGTGAGGCTCCGCGTGCCCTGGATCGCCGTCACATGGTTGGCGAGGAAGATCTCGCTCGCGGGATCGAGCCAGTGAAGGTCCTCGAGCAGGTGGATTCCGGGCTCACGCTCGCTGCGGGCGTGGATCATCTGCTCCATGAAGCCCAGCAGCTGGCGCTGGCGGGCCTCGGGGTCCATCCGCGGCGACGGCCGCTCGGGATCGGACACGGCGAGGAAGTCGAAGACGAGCGGCAGCACGTCGACGAAGCTCTCCTCGAGCAGCAGCAGCTTGCCGGCGATCCGCTCGCGCGCCTTCTGGTCGGAGTCCCCCTCGGTGATCCCGAAGTAGTTGCGCATGACCTGCAGCACCGGCACGAGCGGCACCGACTTCGCATGCGCCTGTCCGGCAGCAGAAGACACGGGCAGCCCCTGCGCGCGTTTGCGCTCGGTGAACTCGTGACACAACCGGCTCTTGCCGACACCGGCCTCGCCGACTATCCCGATCACCTGCGCCTCGCCCGCCAGCGACCGCTCGAGCGCCTCGTCGAGCACCTTCATCTCCTCGCTGCGCCCGACGAACCTGGAGAAACCGCGCGCCTGCGAGATGTCGAGCCGGCCGCGTGCCGAGCCCACTCCCTTCAGCTCATAGACCTGCAACGGCTCGCGCGCGCCCTTGACCTCGAACTCACCGAGGTCGTCGAGCAGCAGGTAGCCCTCCACCAGCGCGGCCGTGTAGCGCGTGAGATAGGCCTTGCCCGGCTCGGCCAGCTGCTCGATGCGCTGCGCGAGGCCGACGGTGTGCCCCACCGCCGTGTACTCCATCCCGAGGTCCTCCCCGATCGAGCCGACCACCACCTCGCCCG
Source organism: Thermoleophilaceae bacterium (assembly GCA_013811765.1). Classification (GTDB taxonomy): domain Bacteria; phylum Actinomycetota; class Thermoleophilia; order Solirubrobacterales; family Thermoleophilaceae; genus JAAYBF01. The sequence goes on from JACCUO010000065.1 coordinate 4,962, forward strand.
AGTGGATTCCGATTCTCACCGAGAAGTTCACGCCCTCGCTCCGCCGCAGCTCGGCCGTGTAGCCCGCCAGCTCCTGCTGGAGATGAAGCGCCGCGTAGCAGGCCCGCTGGGCGTGGTCCTCGTGGGCGATCGGCGCTCCGAAGATAGCCATGATCCCGTCGCCCGTGAACTTGTCCACGGTGCCCTCGAAGCGATGGATCCCCTCGCAGAGGATCGCGAAGAAGCGGTCCATCAGCCCCCGCCAGGACTCCGGGTCGGTGCGCTCGGCGAGCTCCATCGAGCCCATCACATCGGCAAAGAGCACGGTGACCTGCTTGCGCTCGCCCTCGAGCGCGCGGCGGGAGCTGCGGATCTTGGTGGCCAGGTGCGCGGGGGTGATCGAGCGGCGGTCGGGGGGCGGGACGGCCGGCTCTCCTTCGGGCCCGTGCTCTTGCCCAGAGCTCAGGGCCTCGCCGCAGGCGTCGCAGAACCTCGCGTCGCCGGGATTTTCCCTGCCGCACCGACGGCACGCGAGCGGCTCGCTCAGCGACGCGCCGCATTCGGCGCAGAAACGTGCACCGTCACGGTTGGGATGGGCACAGGAAGGGCAGTTCACAGCGGGACCACTCGGCCGGGCGGGTCCCCCATCATCGTCGGCAGCGGAGTGGATGTCAAAGCGCCGCGCCGCCGCATCACCAGATGTTCACGCTTCGGCTTCCGGCCGCATCCTGCCGCTCGGCGGGCCGTGGCCCGAAGCTGTCAGATTACCGCCGGCCGGGGCGACTGAAGGGAATCGTGGGAGGCGACGCTTTCAAGGAGAAGGGCGAGCACGAGCTGGCAGTCATGCCGGAGGGCGAACTGATCGCCTACCTGCTCGACGCCCGGGCTCACGGGGCGCCCACGGGCCTCGCGGTATCGATCCTCGTCTTCAAGCTGATGAGCGACGTGCGCCGCCGGGTGGCCATGAAGGTTCCGGCCGAGGCGATCGACGAGGTGGCGGAGGCCGTGCTGCTGAGCGCCCTGACCTCAAGCTTTGACGGCACCAGCGCCGGCGAGTTCCGCAACTGGCTCACCACGATCATCAAGCGCCGCATCGCCGACCACCACCGCAGCCCGAAGACCGACGTGCGCCTGGTCCCGCTGCCCGAGGAGCACGAGGGTGACGACGAGGTGTGGGGCCGTCGCGTTTCCGTGCCCTTCGAGGGGGAGGCGATCGACGTGGAGCGGGCACTCGACCAGGCCAAGCGCGAGCTGAATCCCGAGCACCTGGAGGTCGTCTCGCTCTACATCTTCGAGGACCTCCCGGCAGCCGAGGTGGCCGACCGCTTAGTGGGTATCACGGAGGCCAACGTGCACAAGATCGCCCAGCGCTTCCGCGACCGGGTGACCGAGCTGCTCTCCGAGCGCGACGATACTTCGACCTAGGCCATGGCGGACGTGGACACACTGCTCAAGGAGTACATCGCGGCCCACAGGGCGGGTGAGGAGGCCGACCCACGCGACTGGCTGGCCCGCCTCGAGGGCCGCGAGCGCGCGCTGCTCGCCGCGATGATCGACACCTACCTCGAGCGGGCCCCCGCTCCCGAGTGGGACCCGGAGGCCTTCAGGCAGTCGGGGCTTGCCCCGCTGGCGGAGCGGATCGACCTCGCGCTGCAGGGGCAGGCGGGCACGTGGCCCGCGCTGCTTCCGAGCCTGAGCCACAAGCGCCGGCTCAAGCGCTCCGAGGTGGTCGCGCGCCTCGCGGGTGCCCTGGGGCTCCCGGACAGGCAGGACAAGGTGGGCTCCTATTACCACGAGATGGAGCGGGGGCTGCTGCCCGCCGAGGGCGTGCAGGATCGGGTGCTGGAAGCGCTGGGGTCGATACTCGGCCAGAGCGCCGAGGCGCTGCGGGCGGCCGGGCGAGAGCTCGCCCCGGGTGCGGGCTCCGATGTGGCCGGCGCCACGGCGTTCGCGCGCGAGGCGAGGGTCGACCCGGCGTTCGCGGTAGACGCCGTCTCCGCCCCGCCCGCCAGCCCGGGCACAGACGACGATGAAGAGTGGGACGAGGTAGACCGCCTCTTTCGCGGCGGCTGAACGTCAGCCGGCGGCTTCACCGAGCGACCTTGCCCTCATGCAAACAGAGCACGACCCAATCGCCTTCTACCGGTTCGTGCTGCGCTCCGGCGACATCGAGCTCGCCGAGCGCCTCACGCGCGCCTTCCGGTCAGATCCCCGCTACCGCGAGCGCGCGGAGGCGGTGCTTTCGGCGCTCGGCCCCGCCGGTCTCTCGCGGCACTCCACGCCCGGCGGCCGCATGCTCGACTCGCTGCTGGACCGCTTTGACCCGGCGAGCCAGAATTAGGCGATGATCGAGATCGAGGAGCGCGCCGAGCGGGTGCTCGCCCACGTGCCAGAGTGGATCTGGGACGGCGAGTCGCTCCCCGTGCCCGTCGAGGACATCGCCGACAGCGTCTTCCGGCTGCGAGTGCGCGAGGCCGAGGACCTGAGCAGCGCGCCGGGCGCCCCCGCGCTCGAGCCGGGCAGCTCGCTGAGCGGGCTGCTGCTGCCCGACCGCGGAGAGATCTGGGTGAACGGCCCTGAGGCGCGAGAGTGGCCCGGGCGCCGCCGGTTCACGATCGGGCACGAGCTCGGCCACTGGTGCATGCACCGCACCGACCACGTGGCCTCGATCTACTGCCGCTCGGCGAGCGTGGATCCCGAGGAGGAGCGCCCGGAGCGGCCGGTGGCGGAGAGGGAGGCGGATGCGTTCGCGGCGGCGGTGCTGATGCCGGCGGCGCTGCTGCGGAAGCAGTACGGGCGGGACCGTGACTTTGCACATCTGTGCGCGCTGTTCGGGGCCTCGGGGGCTGCGATGGGGCGGCGGCTGCACGCGGTGATCTGAACGAGCGGCGGTGCAGTGCGTTTTGGCTATATAGCGCAGACGCTATAGTGCGGGGTCGATGGCCAAGGCCGGCGAACTACTCAGGCGCGCCCGCGCGGACGCCGGCATGACCCAGTCCGCGGTCGCAGAC
>JACCUO010000070.1 GCA_013811765.1 Thermoleophilaceae bacterium
GGAATGCAGGCGATGGTGCTGGGCCTCGGTGGCCGGGTCGAGGCCGCAAAGATCGGCGAGTTCGGGCGCTCACAGCTCACCGTGGCCGAGCACGGGCGGCTGCTCGCGGGGCTGCCGGGTGAGCAAAGCTGCTGGATGAGCCATCGCGACACCGTCTTTCAGGCGCCGCCCGGCGCCACCGCTCTCGCCTCATCGAGCGAGTCCCCTGTGGCGGCGTTCGAGGACACCGGGCGTGGGCTCTACGGCATCCAGTTTCACCCGGAGGTCGTGCACACCCCGTACGGCACGCAGATACTGACCCGCTTCCTCGAGGACATCTGCGGCTGTGACAGGTCGTGGGACGCCGCATCGGTGGCCGACGACCAGATCCGCCGCATCCGCGAGCAGGTGGGGGACGGGCACGTGATCTGCGGCCTCTCGGGCGGGGTCGACTCCTCCGTTGCGGCGCTGCTCGTGCACCGAGCCGTCGGTGACCAGCTCACATGCGTGTTCGTGGACCACGGCCTCATGCGCAAGAACGAGGGCGACCAGGTGGTGGCCGCCTTCCGCGATACGTTCAAGGTGCCGCTCGTGGCGGTCGACGCCGAGGAGCGCTTCCTCGCGCGGCTCGCGGGGGTGAGCGAGCCTGAGACCAAGCGCAAGATCATCGGGGAGGAGTTCATCCGCGTCTTCGAGGAGGAGGCGCTGAAGCTCGGCAACCCGCGATTCCTGGTGCAGGGCACCCTCTACTCGGATGTGATCGAGTCGGGAGGGGGCACCGGCGCGGCCACGATCAAGTCTCACCACAACGTTGGGGGGCTGCCCGAGGACCTCGAGTTCGAGCTGGTCGAGCCCCTCCGTGCCCTCTTCAAGGACGAGGTGCGGCGGGTCGGCCTCGAGATCGGCCTCCCCGACCGGCTCGTGTGGCGCCAGCCCTTCCCCGGCCCGGGCCTTGGCATCCGGATCGTCGGAGGCGACGTCACAAAGGAGCGGCTCGAGATCCTCAGGGATGCCGACTACGTGCTCCAGGACGAGATCCGCGGCGCCGGCCTCTACCGCGAGCTGTGGCAGTCCTTCTGCGTGCTCCCCGGCGACCTGCGCTCGGTGGGCGTGCAGGGGGACAAGCGAACCTACGGCTACGTAGTCGTCATCCGCGCCGTGACCAGCGACGACGCGATGACCGCCGACTGGGCCCGGCTGCCCTACGACCTGCTCGAGCGGATCGCCTCCCGCATGATCAACGAGATCCGGCAGGTGAACCGCGTGGTGCTCGACATCACCTCGAAGCCCCCGGGGACGATTGAGTGGGAGTAGCGGCGGAGCCATGGGCGTTTGGGCCCGTCAGTCGGGCACCGGATGTAAGCTGTGACGGCAACGGGCTATTCTGACGGCAAAGGCGATTTGTGGGCGACACACCCATCACCAAGTTCACCCTCAGGTTTCGCAACCCGCGCAACCACGAGCTGCTCGGCTTCGTCGCCGATCGCTTTGGCGTGACGAAGAACCAGCTCGCCGAGGAGATGCTGGAGCGCGAGCTCTCGGCCGCCGCTCTGCTCTTGGAGAGGGACCTGGCCGGAACGCTTGACCTCCTGCGCTCCTACCGGCGCGACGAGCGAATCGACGCAGACATCCAGGCGTTCGCCGAAGGCGAGGCCTACGGCGAGGATCCGCTCAAGAGCCGGATGCTCGAGCAGGGCGGACCGAGGGACTCGCTCGGCGTCTTGGACGCCTTCTCCTCGTAGGCGTGCCGACCGCGTGGAACGACGATCCACCGGGATATGAGCCGCGGATCCTGGCCAACGCCGCGGAGGCTCTGCGCTCGATAGCCGGTGGCGCCGACCGCAGGGATCCACCCACCGCGGACATGGCGCTGCGCTGGCACGAGCAGCTCTACGACGGCGTGCCACTGCCGGTTGCCTACTACGCCGGCCAGGTCAGGAACTCAGACCCGCAACTCCCGGAGCTGTATGGCTACGAGGTCGCCGTCGGCCCGTTCTCCGGGGCTCCGTCGGGCCTCGTGCCGCAGGAGCTCGCAAGGTTCGAGACCCGCGCTCAGGCGGCAGTGGCCGGCATCGACGCCGGCATCGCAGCCGGCGAGCAGCCGGGCACGCCGTCGGCGCTCTATTCGGTGCTGGCTCTCTGCTCGGTGCTCCACGGCGAGTGGGTCCGCATCCACCCCTTCGCCAACGGCAACGGCCGCACGGCGCGTCTCTGGGGCAACTGGGCCGCGCTTCGCTACGGACTTCCGGCGTTTATCGCCATCAAGCCTCGCCCCGTGGGGAGTCCCTATGGCCTTGCGGCGATGGCCTCGATGCAGGGCGACCACCAACCGGCGATCGCCGTCTTCGAGCAGATGCTCCGGGCCCACCTGAGGCGCTGACGTTCGCGCTACTCGTCTGTTTGGCGGAGCGGGAGCCGCAGCTTCAACTTGCCGCGTGATGACCACCGAACTTACGACCCGCACCACTCAGTCGGCCGGCCAGAAGCCCTCGACCATCTCGGTGTCCGAGCGGACGTCGTCGATCTTGGTCGAGGCGATCACCAGGATCGCATCGGCGTCGCTGTCGTTGTGGATCCCGCGGGCGGTGGCGGGCGCCACGCGCACGGCGGTTCCCGGGCCGACCTCGAGCACGTCGTCGCCGAGCTTGAAGGTGAGCGTCCCGGAGGCGACCAGGTAGAGCTCCTCCTGGGTCTTGTGCCGGGTGGCAAGTGATGGTTTGCTAAGGTAATTACCTAAGCTAATTATGACCCGAGACACCGCCACCGAGACAGACCTCGCCACCCGCCTTCGGCTCGCCGTCACGCGCACGGCGCGGCGGTTGCGCCAGGAGGCGGGGAGCGACATGAGCCCGTCACTCTCTGCGGCGCTTGCCACCGTCGAGTGCCACGGCCCGCTGACACCGAGCGAGCTGGCCGAGATAGAGGCGGTCAAGCGGCCGACGGCTAC
>JACCUO010000079.1 GCA_013811765.1 Thermoleophilaceae bacterium
GTCGGCGACCACGAGCACCACGCCGCCACGTTCCAGGGACTCGAGAACCGTCGGCTGGGCCTCGCCGGACATGCCGCGTTCGAGACCTTCTCCGTCCTCACACGGCTGCCTCCCCCCGCCCGGCGCACACCCGCCGCGGTCGCCCGCCTGCTGGCGGCGGACTTCCCACACACGCGGTTCCTCGGCGTTCGGGCGGCCACGACGCTCCTGGCTGGGCTCGAGTCCCGCGGAATCGCCGGCGGCTCGGTGTACGACGCGCTCGTGGGCGCCGCGGCAGCGGAGCATGACCTCCCGCTCGCTACACGGGACACGCGGGCGCTCGAGATCTACCGCTCGCTCGACGTTCGGGTCGAGCTCCTGTCCTGACGGCCCATCCCTCCCGACCTGCTTCCGTTCGTCCGCCTACTCGAGCACGAAGTAGTCGCGGTGGACTGCCTCTGCGGCGCCCCGGGGCATGCGCTCACGCACCGCCTCGGATTTCAAGCCCCGTATCTCCCGCAGCTCGACGGCCGAGTAGTTCACGATTCCCTTCCCGATCGGTCGTGAGTTGCCCTGCGCGGCGCGTACCTCCACCGCATCGCCAGCGCTGAACTCTCCCGCCACGCCTACGATGCCCACCGGCAGCAGGCTCGTCCCGCGCTCCCGCAGCGCCCGTTCGGCGCCCTCGTCCACCGTCAGGCTCCCGCGACTGGGTTTCGCATACCTGAGCCAGAGCTTGAAGCTCGACACCCTTCCGGGCTGGGGGTGAAAGGTCGTTCCCACCGGCTCGCCGCCGAGCGCCGCCCGGATCGCTGCCGAGTCGGTGCCATCCGCGATCGTGGCCGGGATGCCTGCGGCCGCGGCCATCTCGGCCGCCACGACCTTCGAGCGCATCCCACCCGAGCCGAGCGGGGAGGCGGAGAGGCCGATGTCGAGGCCCTCGAGCTGCTCGATCGACCGGACGTCCGCCACCAGCTCCGCGGAGGGCTCGAGCGAAGGATCAGCGGTGTAGAGGCCACCGATGTCGGTCAGCAGCACCAGACGGCCGGCCCCCAGCAGGATCGCCACCTGAGCCGCAAGGAAGTCGTTGTCACCGAAGGAGATCTCGTCGGTCGTGGTGGTGTCGTTCTCGTTGATCACCGGCACCACATTCCACTCGAGCAGCTTCTGAAGGGTGCGCCGAACGTTCAGGTAATGGGTGCGCGCCGACATGTCGAAGAAGGTGAGCAGCACCTGTGCGCTCGGCACACCGCGCTCGGCGAGCAGGTCGTCGTAGGTGCGGTAGAGGCGGCCTTGGCCGACCGCTGAGGCGGCCTGGAGCTCGTCCATGGAACTCGGCCGTGCCGGGAGCGCGATCGTCCTCATCCCACGTGCGATGGCGCCCGAGGTGACGAGCACCACTCGATCGCCCGCCGCGTGCCGGGCGGCCACCTCGTCGCAGACCGGATCGAGCACCTCTAGGCGGACCTCCCCGCCGGGTGACGCAACGATGCTTGACCCGAGCTTGACGACCACAGAGCGCATCGGGCTAAGGGTATGGGGGGCCCGCGGGCGGGACCGCCGGCCTACTGGTTCGCGCTCGCCAGGCGGTACTTGCCGTCTTCCTTCGTGAGCTCGAAGACCTGGGGGCGCTTCTGGCCCTGGGACTTGAGCTCCGCGGTGACGGTTGCCTTGTCGCCCTTCAATTCGGTCTTGGTGATCTTGGTGACCTCGACCTTCCGGCTCTTCTGGGAGTCGATCAGCTTCTCGCAGGCATCTTTGGCCTTGTCCCCCTTGGAGCCGGTCAGCTGTTCCCGCAGCTGCTTGGTGATCAACCCACAGAACTCCTCGCCGTTGGCGTCGCTCGTGGCCTTGGCGATGTCCTTGACGGTGCCTTCCGCGTCCTCCTTGTCGCTGCCTCCACCGCAGGCTCCGAGCGCGAGGGCCGCCAGCCCGCAGGCCGCAATGCCAAGTGTTCGAGATCGGCGCATCGGTGCGGGTTCTACACGATTCAGCCGAGCGGCGCGGCGGGGTCGAGCTCGAACACGGTGCCCGCGATCTCCACGTCGTCGCCCGGCGTGAAGCCCGCGGCACCGAGCGCACGGATGACCCCCATCCCGCGCAACCGGCCTTCGATGTAGCGCAGGGCCTCATCGTTTTCCACGTCATGCCGGGCGATCAGGCGCTCGACGCCCTCCCCCACCACGCGGAAGGCACCCGGACCGGTGCGCCTCACCTGGAATGCGTCGCCCGCGCCCGGCCGGTAGAGCCGGTGGGTGGCCTCCAGCTCCTCGTAAACCGGGGGGTCCTCGGCCTCCGGTACGTTTCGCACGATCGCCGACCGCAACTCCTCGAGCCCGGCGCCGGTGGCGGCCGAGGTGGCCACTACACCGCAGACAGTGCTCCCGAGTCGGCCGGCCCAGGCCCGGACGGCGGCGCGGGCGTCCTCTTCCATTACGAGGTCGGCCTTGGAGAGGCACAGCAGCCGGGGCAGATCGGCCAGGCCTCCTCCGTGCTCGCGCAGCTCGGCCTCCACCGTCGCGTGGTTGGCAAGCGGGTCTGAGCCGTCGAGCGGTGCGAGGTCCAGGACGTGGATGAGCAGCCTGCAACGCTCGACGTGGCCGAGGAACTCGTGGCCGAGCCCGGCACCGCCGCTGGCCCCCTCGATCAGGCCGGGGATGTCGGCCACCACCAGCTGGCGCTCATGGGTCTCGATCGTGCCAAGAACGGGGTTCAGTGTCGTGAAGGGATAGTCGGCCACCTTCGGGGTCGCGGCAGTCAGCCGGGCGAGCAGCGAGCTCTTGCCGGCATTCGGCAGCCCCACCAGCCCCGCGTCGGCGAACAGCTTGAGCCGTAACTCCAGGCTGCCCTCCTCCCCGGCGAGCCCCCGCTCGGCGATGCGAGGGGTCTGGCGGGTGGGGCCCGCGAAGGCCTTGTTGCCTCGGCCTCCCGCCCCTCCTCGAGCGACCACCACGCGCTGACCAGGCCGCACCAGATCCCACCGGACTCCCCGCTCAAGGTCCTCGGCCACGGTGCCCGGCGGCACTCGAACCTCGAGGGCCGCGGCCGAGGCGCCGTGGCGCTGGCCGCCCTCGCCGTGCCCCCCCCGCCTGGCCTTGAAGTGGGCACCGCGATGGAACTCTCCCAGATCACGGCGAGAGGGATCACAGACGAGGATGACGTCACCTCCCTCGCCGCCGTCGCCCCCGTCGGGCCCGCCCTTGGGCACGTGGGCCTCACGGCGAAACGAGACCACCCCGTTGCCACCGGCGCCGCCACGTACGAAAATCCTGGCTCGGTCGTGGAACACCCGGGGATGGTATTGCGGCCCCCGTGGCGTGCGGCGAGAAGTCCGGCAGCGCTACTCGGGAGACTTCTCGGGCGCCGGATCCAGGACCGAGATCACGCGCCCCCGCCGGCCGGAATGGAAGTCCACCGTGCCGGCCCGCTTGGCGAAGATCGTGTCGTCCTTACCGATTCCGGTGCCGTCGCCCGGCTTGAAGCGTGTGCCCCGCTGGCGCACGATTATCTCGCCCCCGGAAACAGCCTCGCCGGCGAACACCTTCACCCCGAGGCGCTGGGCGTTTGAGTCGCGGCCGTTGCGGCTTGAGCCAAGTCCCTTCTTATGAGCCATCGGACCGCTCCTTCTCTTGTGTCTTAGTGTCGTCGCCGGCCGGAGGCTTCTTCGGCTTTGCCGCGGGAGGCTTCTTGGCGGCTACGGGCTTCTCCGCGACAGCCGGCTTCTTCGGGGACGGCTTCTTCGCGGCGGCTGTGGGCTTATTTCCCGCGGTGGTCGGCTCCTTCTTCGCAGCGGCCGGCTTCTTCGTGGCCGCCGGCTTCTCGGCCGCCGCGGGGGCCTTGCGGCCGGGCAGCCCGATATCACCGATCTCGAGCCGCGTCAGCTCCGAGCGGTGGCCTTGACGGCGCTTGTAGCCGCGCTTGGGCTTGAACTTGAGCACGTGGATCTTCGGGCCGCGCTCGTGGCCTGTGATTTTGGCCTCGACCTTGACCTTGCCGAGATCGTCGCCCCCGAACACGGGCTCGTCCTTGCCGTCAGGCGCGAAGAGCAGCGGCTCCAAGACGACCTTGGCACCCTCGTCCTCGGGCATGCGATCAACGAGAAGGGAGTCGCCCTTCTCCACGCGGTACTGCTTGCCGCCTACTTTGACAATCGCATACATGGCAGAGGAAAGGCGCCCGGATGACCGACACGGACGCCGATCAGGCAGTGTAGCCAATCAGGGGCCCTCAGTCCCCTGAGCCACCGGGGGACTCGGCCTGGGCGGGCTTGCGCCGCCGGCCCCTTCCGCCTCTACGACCTCGGCTTCGCGGCTTCTTGTCCTCCTCCTCGGAGTCGGGCGCAGGCTCGCTGGCACCGTTTACCGGTGCGGGGACGTCCACAAGCTCGGCGCCCTCCACGAGCGTGGCAGAAGCGGCAGAACGAGCCACCTTCTCGATCCGGACGAGCGTCTTCTTACCGATCAGCCGCCCGGCGCCCGCGACGGAGATCACGTAGCCCCCCAGCTTGGCGACGGCGTCGTCCTCGTTGTACATATGCGGCTCCTCGATCGTGACGAGCACCTCCTCACCCTCGAGGAAGGGCAGGGCGCGCTCCTCCACGGCCTCCCGCGAGCCTTCGAGGCTCACGGCGAAATGGTCGATCGGGAGCGCCTCCGAGCCCTCGAAGTGGAAGTGCTTGCCGGTCTCGGCCTCGATCTCGAGCAACGGCCGCCCCGGGCCGCCGGCGAGCAGCGCGCCCACCCGGGGGTGGATCTGGATCAGGAAGGCCTCGGTGCCGGGTCGCTCGGCGGCCAGCTCCCGGAGCCTTCGCTCGGCGTCGATCGACACGGTCTCCTCCGAGAGCACGACGCCCTCGCCGACGCAGGTCGGGCACTGCTTCGTGAGGATCTCGCGTACCCCCTCGGTCACGTTCTGGCGCGTCATCTCGACCAGGCCGAGCGGCGAGATCTCGACCACGTAGGTCTTCGTACGGTCCTCGTCGAGCGACTTGCGCAGCGTCTTGAGGACCGCGTCTCGATTTCGCGCTCGGCTCATGTCGATGAAGTCGATGACGATGATCCCGCCGATGTCACGTAGGCGCAGTTGCGCGACGACCGCCTCGGCAGCCTCGAGGTTGGTCCTCGTGATCGTGTCCTCGAGCCTGGCCCCCTTGCCACGCCCGGTGAACGATCCCGAGTTCACGTCGATGACCGTGAGCGCCTCCGCATAGTCGATGATCAGATAACCGCCCGACGGGAGATCCACGCGACGCCGGAGCGTCGACTGGATGGCCG
>JACCUO010000090.1 GCA_013811765.1 Thermoleophilaceae bacterium
GCGCCGAGCGGCTCGAGGGCGCCGGTGAGGCGCGGCACCCGCAGCCCGAGGCACTCGGGGCGCGGGCCGCACGCGAGCGGGTAGCGACGCTCCGGATTGGGGAGCACGAGCGTGATGGGGCCCGGCAAAAGCGCCTCCAGGGCGCCGAGGGTGCGCGGGCCGAGCTCTGAGAGCGCTTCCAGTGCCGGCTCCAGCCCGAAGAACATGACCGCCGAGGGCCGCTCGGGAGGGCGTCCCTTGAGCGCGCAGAGGCGATGCACCGCCGCGGCGGACCCCGGGTCGGCCGCGAGCCCGTAGACCGTGTCCGAGGGAAAGAGCACCACCCCGCCGGCCGCGAGGGCGCGGCCGAAGCCGGCGACGTCATCCGCCGTCATGGCGTCCTCCCGAGGGGGACGGGCCTCCTGCCGACGGTGACCCGCTCCTGGCCCGCCATGTCGCGGCGGGTCTCGGCCTCCTCCAACAGCGCGCGCACTGCGGCGGCTTGTTGGGGGGCGTGCTCGAACGCCAAGAGCGTGCCCGGCGGTGAGCCGGCGACCAGCTCCCGGATCGCGTCGAGGCCATCGGGGCCACCGAGCAGCGCCTCGTGCGGCTCGTGGCAGCGGATCTCTGGCGCAAGCGAGGCCAGCTCCTCGTCGGCCACGTATGGCAGGTTGGCCACGACCAGGTCGAAGACGCCGGCGGGCATCCCGCGCAGCACCGCGGGCTCGAGGTCCAGCCCGAGCCGCCGGGCGTTGGCGCGCGCCACGGCTACCGCCTCGGACGAGGCGTCGGAGGCGCTCACGGCAAGGTCGGGCCGCTCGTCGAGCAGCGCGAGCGCCACGGCCCCGCTGCCGGTGCCCACGTCGTGTACGCGCGCGCCGCCCGGCAGCTCGCGGGCCACCTCCACCAGCAGCTCGGTCTCCGGGCGCGGGATCAGCACGCGGCGATCCACCGCGAGCTCGATGTACCGGAAGCCCTTGCGGCCGAGAATGTACGCCACCGGCTCGCGCGCGATCCGCCGACGGACCCGCTCCCCGATCAACCGGGCCAGCGGGGCGGGTATCTCGAGCCGGGGGTCTGAGATGAGCACCGATCGGTCCAGGCCCAGCGCGTCGGCCAGCAGCACCTCGGCGTCGAGACGAGGGCTCTCGCAGCCCGCCGCCTCGAGTGCGGCGCTCGCTGCGGCCACGGCATCGCGCGCGTTTCCCGCGCTCACCGGCTGCCGACCGGGGTCCGCCCCTCTCTCCGATGCTGCGCTCACCCTTCGTCGGGCGAGGCGTCCTCGAGCTTGCGCCTCTTCTCATCAGCCTCCAGCGCCGCCGTGAAGTCGTCGAGCTCGCCGGCCAGGACACGCTGAATCTCGTTCTTCTGCAGCTTCACGCGGTGATCGGTCACGCGGTCCTGCGGGAAGTTGTAGGTGCGGATCTTCTCGGAGCGCTGACCGCTTCCGACCTGTGAGCGCCGATCTTCGGCCATCTCTTCCTGCTGGGCGGCCAGCTCGCGTTCGTACAGGCGGGCACGAAGAACCCGCATCGCCTTGTCGCGGTTCTGGAGCTGTGACTTCTCGTCTTGCATCGAGACCACCAGGCCCGTGGGCCTGTGGGTGATCCGAACTGCTGAGTCGGTGGTGTTCACCGACTGCCCGCCGGGCCCCGATGACCGGTACACGTCGATCTGGAGGTCGCTCTGGTCCACCTGCACCTCTACGTCCTCCGCCTCCGGCAAGACCGCCACCGTGGCCGTCGAGGTATGGATTCGACCTTGGGACTCCGTTTCGGGTACGCGCTGCACTCGGTGAGTCCCGCCCTCATGCTTGTAGACGCTGTAGGCGCCCCCGCCCTTGACCGCGAAGGTGTAGTCCCCATCCGAGACCGAGAGCTGCTCGGTCGAGAAGCCGCGGCGCTCGGCGTAACGAAGGAGCATCCGGTAGAGGTCCCCGGCGAAGAGGCCCGCCTCCTCGCCACCGGTGCCGGCCCGGACCTCGACGATCACGTTCTTGTCGTCATGGGGGTCGGGCTCCACCATCGCCAGCCGAATCTCCTCGGCCAACTCCTCCAGGCGGGCTGTCGATGACTCGAGCAGGTCGCGAATCTCCTGATCGTCCCCGTCCTCGCTCAGCATCTCGCGGGCGCCGATGGCATCCGAGCGGGCGGCCCGCCACTGCCGCGCCAACTCGTGCGCGGGCTCGAGCGCGCTGTAGGCCCTTCCGACCTCGGCGTAGCGCTGCCGGTCCGCGATCACGGCGGGGTCGGACATCTGGTCCGAGAGCTCGGCAAAGCGGCTCTCTATCTGCTCCACAAGTCTCTCGATCACACGCCACAGGGTACGCGGCCCCTCGCGTACGCCGTTGGGGCGTTTGCGACGCTCAAGAAGTGGCGTGCTCTGCTCCGGCCGGGCGCCCTGCTCCGGCTGGGCGCCCTACTCAAGCCGCACGACTGGGAGCCCGCGGCACTCGGCGGCCTCGGCCAGTCAGTTTCGGCCGCGCGGGAAGCCGTTCAAGCCACGACCTCCATCCCGATCTTGTCTTCGTCGCTCGCTTCAGCCGGGTTTTCGACCGCCAGCACCGCTTCGAGCGCCGCGATCGCCACCGCGAGCTGGGACAGGTCCGGCTCGCGCGTGGTTAGCCGCTGCAGCTGCAACCCCGGCCACATCAGGACACGCGCCCAGGTCTTTGTACGGTTGCGCCCGAACAGCTTGATCACCTCAAACGCCAGGCCGGCCACGAGCGGGATCCCGACGACGCGGGAGAGAAGCAGCCACTGCAGGTCGAGCTTGCCCAGCGGCGCGAAGACAAAGATCGCCACGATCATCACGATCAGCAGGAAGCTCGTGCCGCAGCGGGGATGCAGGCGCGAGAAGCGCTGCGCGTTCTCAGGGGTCAGGTCGAGCCCGGCCTCGTAGCAGGAGATCGTCTTGTGCTCGGCACCGTGGTACTCGAACACTCGTTGGAGGTCGCGCATCCGCGAGATGAGCCAGATGTAGGCCAGGAAGATCGTGATCCGGATCAGCTTCTCGATCACGAGGAACACGAAGGAGTTCGGGATGTCGTCCTTGAAGATGTTGGTCAGGCCCGCCGGCAGCAGGAAGAAGAGGCCGATCGCGAAGACCATCGCGAAGACCACGGTCCCCGCCCAGGTGCCGCCGCCGATCTCCTGCTTCTCACCCTGCTCGTCCGCCGGCAGCTGCGCGTTCGCAGAGATGCCGAGCGCCTTGAAGCCGATCTTCAGCGACTCGCCGAGCGCGACCACGCCGCGGATCACCGGCAGCCGCAGCACCTTGTGGCGCTTGACGACGGAGACGAGCGGCTCGGAGGTGATCTGAATCTCCCCGTGCGACCCCTTCGTGGGGTCGATTTCGCCGCCGGCAAGCTCTTCGGCTGTCGGGGTGCGGATCGCCACGGCCCACGTGGAGACGCCACGCATCATCACACCCTCGAGCACGGCCTGTCCGCCCACCGGAAGGTCGCGAGGAGCTTCGAGGTCCGGCATGGGCGCCCGGTCGGAGCCGCCGGGAGACGGCTTGGTCTGGGCGCTCATCTCACTCATCGTATCGACGGCCGCTCGCGGGCCCTTGACTTCTCAGGGGAGGGAGGGGCAGGGCGAGGTCAGGACGTTGTCGCCTTCGTGAGCCTCGCGCACGACATCGTCCGGGTCTGCCCGGGCGGTCACCGTGCCCGTGCATGGGGGACCGGTGAAGGAGAGTCTGCGCGACTTGCCCGGCCCGAGGCCAGGCACCGTCTGGGTGTTGACGGTGCCCCCGTCGACCGCCAGGCTGAGGCCGAACGGCCCTGCTGAAACAGGCCCGCGGTTGAGAACCTGCACCTCGTAGCCCATAAGGCCTGGGACGCCCGTGATTTGCCCGCCTCCCCCGATCTTCAGGACGGCCAGGTCGGCCAGGCGGCCAGGCTGCCTGCACGGCGGCGACCAGCGCTTGGCTCTTTGAATCTCCGTCCCGTCCTTCCCGTTCCAGCGGAAGCTCACCACCGTGCGATAAGCCGCCCCGGGGGCGAGCGCCAGGACCCGCTGCCGGTAGGCAAATCGCCCGACACCGGGACGCGACTTGCGCCATATGCCGAGGCCCTGGGCCTTCACGGTGCGAAATGCGCCGTCGCCCACGCGCTCTTGGAGCCTGAAGCGCATCCACATCTGCCGGGTACCGGAGACCTGTCGCATCGCACCGCGGTAGACGGCGCGCCGGTTCACGGCCTCTCGGCCGCGCGAGCACTCGACCAGGCGAACGGACGCGGCCGACGTGCCTGCCTCAATGGCGGGGCTGCCCGTCTCGGCGGTCGCGGACGCGCCGGAGAGAGCCACGGAGGTAAGGGCGGCAGCGGCTATGAGCCTCGGGAAAACCATGCGTTCAGGGAACAGTTCCCCGACCCGCAAGTTGCGCCCGGAAGCCGGGCCTGCCGAAAGCGCTTAGGAGTCGCGGCGGGCTGCGCGCCGGCGGAAGCGCTCGACCCGGCCGCCGGTGTCCACCAGCTTTTGCTTACCGGTGTAGAACGGGTGGCAGTTCGAGCAGATCTCGACGTGGAGCTCCGCCGCCGTCGAGCGGGTCTGAAACTCGTTGCTGCAGGTGCAGCGGACGTGCGCCTCTGTGTAATCGGGGTGAATGCCTTGCCTCATCGCCTGATGGTGCGTAGCGGGGGCGAATGGCGACCGCCTGTGGCCTAGGAC
>JACCUO010000234.1 GCA_013811765.1 Thermoleophilaceae bacterium
GCGGAAGAGAGCGGCTCGGTACCAGGGAGCACATCGGACGCGCTGAAGATCGGTGATGAGGCGCGCCGCTGCCCCGTCTCGGCGTGGCCCTCCACAGAACGCCTGCGCCGACCACTGTGCCTGAGAAGCCGGGCGGAACGTTCGCCCTCGTTGAGCATCACGGCGAAGATGGCGAAAGCCGTCATTGCTGCGCCGAGGGCGAGGGTCGCGAGAGTTTCGAGCATGGCGGTACGGGGTCTATCGGCAGGGCGCCTTACCGACTTGAGTCCGATGTGAGTCGGTTTTTGCTTTGCCGGCGCTGGGTAGGTAGAAAGGCGACTGCAACAGACCAGGAAAGGCGGCGTGATGAACGAACGCAAAGATTCGGGAGACATGTCCAGGAGAGACGAGGCACCGGACGAGGGAGATGCGCGCGGGGTCTCGGACGGCCGGGTCGAGTATCCGGCCATTGGGCCGAACGCCGAGGTCGTGCACGACAAGGAGTCACAGGCCCGTCGTCCAGAGGACACGGACCCGACCGAGGAGGAGATGGACGGCGACTCCGAAAGCGGCGGGACCCCGCCGGGCACGGCCACGCACGGCGCCTGACCCGAACCCGGCGGGACTCCGTAGGTCCCGCCGGGCCCCTTGGCGCCGTCCCCGACGCTTGGTAGGTTGGCGGCAGTGGAGGCAAGCCGCGGCGACATCCTCAGGGCGTCTCCCCGGATGTTCGAGTCCGAGTGGCTTGACCGTGTCTCACGCGTGCACCCCGCCGTGCCGCCACTCATCTTCGCCCCCCTCATCGCGTTGCTGTTCATCCTGGGCCAAGGGGGCACTCCCGCACCCGAGGCCGGCGTCTCGCTGCTCGGCGGCTACGTATTCTGGACGCTCACCGAATACTGGATGCACCGCTTGGTGTTCCACTTTGAACCGGAGGGCGGAATGGGTGCGCGCCTTCACTGGATCATCCACGGGGTTCACCACGACCATCCCAACGATCCGATGCGTCTCGTGATGCCGCCGTCGATGAGCCTCCCGCTGGCGGCGATCTTCTATGGGCTGTTCGTGCTCGCGCTCGGCCCGGCCAGTACTCCCCTGGTCGCGGCGGGATTTCTCGCGGGCTACCTGGCCTACGACATGCTCCATTACCACGTGCATCACCACAGGGCGCGGACCCGGCTGGGGAAGCTCCTCCACGAACTGCACATGCGGCACCACTTCCAGGACCACACCCGGGGATTCGGCGTGAGCGCCCCGTTCTGGGACTACGTCTTTCGCACCCCGCAGCTGCGCTCGCAGCGCCGCTGAGCTCGGCTGGGGCTTTCTCGCCGGGACACGTCCGACCGCGTGAGGGGCGGCCTGGCTATCGTTGTCGGCGCTGGCGGATGTGGCGGAATTGGTAGACGCGCAGGCTTCAGGTGCCTGTGTCCTTCGGGACGTGGAGGTTCGAGTCCTCTCATCCGCATATTCCCGCCGGGACAGGCAGACGCCGTAGCTCCTAGACTCGCTGCGGCCACTACGAGAAGGAGAGTTTCCATGCCCTACGAGGTACCTGAGCTTCCCTACGACTACGCCGCACTCGAGCCCCACATCGACGAGGCCACGATGCGCGTCCACCACGACAAGCACCACCAGGCCTATGTGGACAAGGCGAACGGTGCCCTCGAAGGCACCGAGCTCGCCGACCGGCCGATCGCGGACGTGATCGCCAACCTCTCGGACGTCCCCGACGACAAGCGTGGCCCGGTGCGCAACAACGGCGGCGGGCACCTCAACCACACGCTCTTCTGGGAGTCGATGTCGCCCGACGGCGGCGGTGAGCCCGACGGCGCGCTGGCTGACGCGATCGGATCTGCCTTCGGTTCCTTCTCGGAGTTCCAGGACAAGCTCAAGGAGACCGGCGTGGGCCAGTTCGGCTCGGGATGGGCATGGCTCGTGCACGACGGAGCGGGCCTGGCGGTGGTGGGAACCCCGAACCAGGACAACCCGATCACCGACGGCAAGACGCCGTTGCTGGGAGTGGACGTATGGGAGCACGCCTACTACCTCAAGTACCAGAACAAGCGGCCCGACTACATCGACGCCTGGTGGAACACGGTGAGTTGGGCCAAGGTGGCCGAGCGTTTCGAAGCGGCCGGCGGCTAGGCCGGCGAGCACGCCCCGGCTCAGGGCTACCCTTGGGCTGTGGACATCACGACGGCCACCTGCACCTGGACCGAGCACACCCTCCGCACTCTCGCGCGCGCGGGCTACCGCTCGAGCGGCGCTCGCGCCGAGGTGATCGACGGGCTGGCAGAGCTCGGCTGCTCGGTCACCGCCCGGGAGATCGCCGACCTCCTGCGCGAGAAGGGCAGCGGCGTGGGGCTGGCGAGCATCTACCGCGCACTCGATCTGCTCGACCGGCTGTCCCTGGTCCAGCGCTTCGAGGTCGGCGAGGGCGTAGCGCGCTATGAGCCCGCACATCCCGGCGGTGAGCATCACCACCACATCGTGTGTGGGACCTGTGGCAAGGTCGAGGGGTTTGAGGATGAGGGCCTCGAGCAGGCGATCCACCGGCTGTCAGACCGCGTGTCCTTCGCGGTGGCCGCCCACGACGTGACGCTCCACGGCGAGTGCCCCGGATGCCGTGGAGCGGACTGAGGTTTTCGCGATGGACGATCAGGCCCGCGGCCGGCAGCTCCTCGACCCGCCGCTGAGACCCTCGACGAGTGCCGTGGTGTTGGACGCAATTGAGCCGAGATAGGTCGCGCCGCTCGACCCCTCGGGCCCGAGGGTGTCCGCCCAGAGCGCCTCCCCCAGCCGCGCCCCGGCCTCGCGGGAGACCGCCCGCTCGAGCTTCGGATTGACCGAGCGCTCGGGGAAGATCGCCTTCACCTCCTGCTCGCGGATCTGCTCCACCAGCTTTGCGGTGTCGCCCGCGGAGGGCTGGGCCTCGGTCGATAGGGAAGGGATCAGGGCACCGATCACCTCGATGCCGTAGCGATCCGCGTAGTAGCCGAGCGCGTCGTGGGTGGTCACAAGGCGGCGCTGCGAAGGTGGCAACTGGGCGATGCAGCGTGAGACCGACCGATCGAGCCTACGTAGCCTTTTCACGTACGAGGCCGCGTTGCGCGCGTAGATGCCTGTGCCTCCCGGATCGGCCTTGGCGAGCCCCTTCCGGATCGCGCCCACGGCGCGCACGGCGTTGCGAGGATCCTGCCACCAGTGCGGATCGTCTCCCCGGGTGCGGACCGAGTCCAGGAGCGTGACCACATGTGCGTCTCCCCCGGCGCTGTCCACGAGATCGTCGAGCCAGCCGTCGAGGTCCCCACCTGAGCGGAAGACCACCCCGGCCGCGGCCACCGCTCGGGCGTCACTTGGACGCGGCTCGTAGTCGTGCGGGTCGGAGTTGGGCGCGAGTACCTGCCGCACCTCCGTCCGGGTCCCGGCGATGTTTCGCACCAGATCGCCCACCTGCGTCGTGGTCGCGACCGCGATCCGGTTCGTCCCGCTGGGGTCGCCCTCACCACAGCCGCTCCCCACAGCGGCCACTATCAGGGCCGCGCCCGCAAAGCTCCTCGTCCCCATGGCCCACCAGAATACTGAGAACGATTCTCGTTAGGCGGGCGGGGCCACGTGCGGTTCCCGATGCGTCGTGGCTCGGGCGTTACTCGCGATCGCGACTGCGGCCGCGACCACCGCTGCGTTCCATCGCCCTGCTCGAATCGCTATACGGCAGCAGGCCGAGCTCGCGCGAGCGCTTGACCGCACGCGCCATCCGCACCTGGTCGCGGC
>JACCUO010000115.1 GCA_013811765.1 Thermoleophilaceae bacterium
CCCTCGGGCCCGGCGGCGGCCCCGTTTGCGCCGCCGGCGCCACCCACCAGCACCGGCTCCACGCGCGGCAGGACGAGTACCTCGTCCTCCTCGCCGCTTACGATCACCTCGCGAACGGCCAGACGGAGGGGGTCGTGCAGGAGAAGCACCCCACGCTCGAAGCGCCGGCGCCCGCGCCGGGCAAAGCGCACGTCGATGCGTACTCGACGCGGCGCGCGGCCTCCCAGCGGAATCACGCTTGGAAGCAGCGGGTCACGAAGCTCGCCGGCCGGCGGGGGCAGCAGTCCCGGCCGCAGTTCGAGCCGCAGCGGATAGGGCTGTTCCTCCTCGACGGTGTGTGGGCCGGACAGTCGCTCTACCGAGAGCCCTTTGGAGGAAGCCCACACCCAGAGCGCCGACCCCGTGCCAAGGGCGATCAGCGCCACTGCCGGCAGGTAGAGGGAGGCTGTGTCAAAGGACGCGGCGGCGAGCGCCATCACGGCACCGAGCAGGGCTGCCGAAACCGCCGCCCTCACGTCAGCGCGGTGAAGGACTCACAGTGCCGGCACCCGCTCGAGCGCGTCCTGGACCACCGCTGAGCGGTCGTCCCCCGCCACCCCTGGCGCCAGCAGCAGCCGGTGGGTGAGAACGGAGGGCGCCAGGGCCTGGACGTCGTCGGGTAGGGCATGGTCACGGCGCTCGAGCGCGGCGAGCGCCTTGGCCCCCCGGAAGAGCATCAGCCCGGCACGCGGGCTTGCGCCCAGCTCCACGCGGGGATCTGCGCGCGTGGCCTCGAGCACGCCCACCACGTAGCGCCGCAACGCGTCGCTGCCGTGTACCGCGGCCACCGTGGCCTGCGCCGCCAGCACCTCCCCCACGTCGGTGACAGGCTCGAGGTCCAGCACCCGGTCATGCCCCGAATGCTGCTCGAGCATGTCCCGCTCCTGCTCCCGGGATGGATATCCGAGCGAGACCCGCACCATGAAGCGGTCCAGCTGCGCCTCGGGGAGCGGATAGGTGCCCTCGTACTCGATCGGGTTCTGGGTGGCGAGCACGATGAACGGGCGAGCGAGGTCGTGGGAGTGCTTGTCCACGGTGACCTGGCGCTCTTGCATGCACTCGAGCAGCCCCGACTGCGTCTTGGGAGAGGCGCGGTTGATCTCGTCGACGAGCACCACGTTGGCGAATACAGGGCCGGGCCGAAACTCGAAGCGCCCCTCACGCTGATTGAAGACGTTCGTGCCCATCACGTCGGCGGGCAGGAGATCGGCCGTGCACTGGACCCGGGCAAACTCCGCGTCGACCGAGCGTGCGAGCGCACGGGCGAGGGCCGTCTTGCCCACGCCTGGATTGTCCTCGATCAGGACGTGACCCTCGGCCAGCAGCGCCACCAGGAGGTCACGCACCACATCATCGGGCGCCTTGACGGCGCGGCTCACATTCTCGCGGAGGCGCGAGGCCAGCTCAGCTACGGCCGGCGGATCGAGCTCGGGCACGGTGGCCATCCCGTCCGATGGTAGGGAACGCCGATCCGGCGCTCACGCGATGTCTATCTTCTGGCGCGTCAGGCCGTGGCGCCGGGCTCACCGCCGCCGACCAAGACCCGAACGGCCTCCTCGGGATCGGCTGCCCGCATGACGGTCTCGCCCACGAGGACGGCGTCGACGCCCACTCGCTCGAGCTCGTCGATCTGCTCGCGAAAGACGATGCCCGACTCCGAGACCACGGTCTTGCCGGCCGGCACGTCGGCCAAGAGCTCAAAGGTCCGTGTGATGTCCACGGTGAAGTCCTCGAGGTCACGATTGTTGATCCCGATGACGTCTGCGTCCACGCGCAGGGCAGTATCCAGCTCGTCGTGGCGCGAGATCTCGACTACGGCGTCCAGGTCGAGGGATCGGGCAGTGGCTAAAAGCTCCTCCAGGTCCGCCTCGCGCAGGGACCCGACCACGAGCAGGACGGCGTCGGCGCCCGCCGCCTTCGCCTCGAAGAGCATGTAGGGATCGATCGTGAAGTCCTTGCGCAGGATCGGAAGGTCGCTTGCTGCGCGGGCCTCCCGCAGGTCCTCCAGCGAGCCGCCGAAATGTGCCTCCTCCGTGAGGATCGAGAGCGCCGCCGCCCCGCCCCGCGCGTACGCGCTCACCATCTCGGCGCACGTGGTCCCTTCCCGGATGGCGCCGGCGGACGGCGAGCGGCGTTTGTGCTCGGCTATCAGCGACGTGCCGGGACGGGCCAGCGCCTCCGCGAACGGACGAGCATCGTGGCGCTCGGCGATAGCTGCCGCGCGCACCTCCTCCAGCGGCAGGGCCGCCTGCCGGCGCTCGAGCGCCCGGCGTGTGGCGTCGATCAGCCCCTCCAGCCGCGGGTTCACGGCGCGAGCTCCCGCGTACGGGCCACGAAGCGCTCCAGCACATCCCGCGCCGCACCGGAGTCGATCGCCTCCTCGGCACGCCGTACCCCCGCCTCGATCGAGTCGGCACCCGTGCCGACGAAGATCGCGGCTCCGGCGTTCAATGCGGTCAGGTCGCGCTCGACTCCCGGGCTCCCCTCCAGCACCCGGTGCGCGATGCCGGCGTTCTGCTCGGGGGTCCCGGCGGCCACGGCCTCCTGGGGAGCGATGGTCAAGCCCACCGACTCCGGAGTGATCTCATGAGGGTAGATGTGCCCGTTCACGAGCTCCACCATGCGCGTGGCCCCGGAGACGCTGAGCTCGTCCAGTCCATCTTCGCTCGACACCACGAGGGCATGGTCGCAACCCAGCTCTCCGAGTGCCCCGGCGACGATGTCGAGGAAGCGCGCGTCGGAAACGCCGATCAGTTGCCTCGTTGCCCCCGCCGGGTTGGTGAGCGGGCCGAGGAAGTTGAAGATCGTCCGCACGCCCAGCTCCCGGCGCACCGGAACGACGTGCTTCATCGCCGGGTGGTGGCTCGGGGCGAACATGAAGCCGAAGCCGAGCTCGTCGATGCACGCGGCCACCGCGCTGGGCTCGAGGTCGATGCGTGCGCCCAGGGCCTCGAGCACGTCCGCCGAGCCCGACCGCCCGGTAGCCGAGCGGTTCCCGTGCTTAGCCACCCGGCAGCCTGCGCCGGCAGCCACGAACGCCGCGGTGGTGGATACATTGAAGGTGGGCCGGCCGCCTCCCGTTCCGGCGGTGTCGACGAGGTCATGCGCTGCCGGGTGGACCGGCACGGCGACCTCGCGCATCGCCCGGGCCATCCCGGCGATCTCGGCCACCGTCTCCCCCTTTGCGCGAAAAGCGGTCAGGAGCCCCGCGGTCTGCGCGTCCGAGGCGCGCCCCGCCATGACCTCCCGCATCACGGCCGTGGCCTCGTCCGCAGTCAGGGCCTCGCCGCCACAGAGCTGGTCTATCGCCTGGGTGAGGACAGGGTTGGGCATGGGCTCAGCGCTCCAGAAAGTTACGAAGAATGGTCATCCCCTCGCCCGTGAGCACCGACTCCGGGTGAAACTGGACGCCTTCCGCGGGCAGCTCGCGGTGGCGGATGGCCATCACCGTGTCGCCGGAGGACGCCGAGCGCTCCAGCCCGTCCGGCAGCTCGGGGTGGACGACGAGCGAGTGGTAGCGCCCGGCAACGAGCGGCGTCTCGATGCCGGTGAAGATCGTCTGGCCGTCGTGCTCCACCGGCGCCACCTTGCCGTGCACGGGCTCGCCTCGAACGACCTCTCCCCCGAAGGCGGTCGCGAGGGCCTGGTGGCCCAGGCATACGCCGAGGACAGGGGTTCCCACCTCCGCGAAGCGCCGGATCGCCTCGACGGAGACTCCGGCCTGCGCGGGGGTGCACGGCCCGGGCGAGACGATCAGCCGGTCGGCGCCCCGGTCCAGCAGCTCCTCCACGGTGGCCGAGTCGTTTCGCACGACCTCGGGCCCGGCGCCGAGGGCGCCCACGTACTGGACGAGGTTGTAGGTGAAGGAGTCGTAGTTGTCGATGATGAGAACGCGGTTCATGCCCAGTCCGCCTGCCCGCAGGCCAGCTCGATCGCCCCGAAGACCGCACCCGCCTTCGCCTCGGTCTCGCGGACCTCGTATCCCGCCTCCGAGTCGTTCACGATGCCGCCCCCCGCCTGGACGTGAACGCGGCCGTCCTTGACGAGCGCCGAGCGGATGTAGATGCAGGTGTCGAGATCGCCGGTGTAGGAGAGGTAGCCGACCGACCCGCCGTAGGGGCCGCGGCGGGTGGGCTCGAGCTCGTCGATGATCTGCATCGCCCGGATCTTCGGTGCGCCCGAGAGGGTCCCGGCGGGCAGGGCGGCCCGGAGCCCGTCCATGGCGCTCACTCCCTCCCGCAGGGTGCCGGACACCGACGAGACGATGTGCAGCACGTGCGAGTAGGTCTCCACGACCATCAACTCGTCCACCGTGACCGACCCGTACTCGCAGACGCGGCCGAGGTCGTTGCGGGCGAGGTCCACGAGCATGACGTGCTCGGCGCGCTCCTTCTCGTCGGAGAGCAGCTCCTCAGCCCGCTTCAGGTCGCCTTCCGCCGTGTCCGCCCGCGGGCGTGTGCCCGCGATCGGGCGCTGCTCGGCATGCCTGCCCGTGACCTTGATGAGGGCCTCGGGTGAGGCGCCGGCGATCTCGAAGTCCTCGAAGTCGAGGAAGTACATGTACGGACTGGGGTTGATGGCTCGCAGGCCGCGGTAGATCGAGAAGGCATCGACCGGGGCTTCAGCGCTCCAACGCTGGCTTGGCACCACCTGGTAGGCGTCCCCTGCCCGGATGTACTCCTTGCAGCGCTCGACGGCCTCGGCATAGCCATCAGAGCCCATGTTGGAGGTGAAGACGGGCGCATCGCATGCACCGCCGCGTGCGCGCGGCACCGGCTCGGCGAGCCGGTCGCGGACAGCGGCGATCGCCGCGACAGCCGCACCGTAGGCAC
>JACCUO010000116.1 GCA_013811765.1 Thermoleophilaceae bacterium
TCGGCCTGGCGCTGGCCGTAGACCCCCTGCTTGAGCCGGAAGCCGATGAACTCGATCTCCTCGGTCTTGCCGTCGAGGTACTGCTCGGCTTCGTTGTCGAAGTCGTCGAACTCGCGCTCGAGGATCTGGATCACGTGGCCCGGGACGTCCTCGAGGACCTCCGGATTGGCGAGCGAGCCTTTGCGACCCCTCGGGGGTGTCCCGGCGTCAGTCGGCTGTGGGGGGGCGAAGCCCCCTTGTGTCGGCTCCATCCAGAGAAACTAGCAAAAGCCGATCGGGGTTAGGGCATTATCCCCAACCGCCCCACCTTTCGCGCTCGCCCCAGGGGCTCGCGTCCGCCGGGCCGAGCCGCGCACCCTCGTGGAGTGCTGCCCGCAACCACGGGCTCGGCGGGGGCTCCGCCGGCTGCGCGGGGGGCGCCGTATCGCGCAAGAACTGCTCGATCGCGGCGGCGATCGCGGCGGCCTCTTCGGGGGATGCGGCACCCTGCCGAACCTCGATCCGAGGCCGCGCGGGGTGCTGCTGGCCGTTTTGCCCCATCGAGGCGAGAGAGTACCGTGCCGGGTGTGCCCGAGATCCCCGTATTCGACCACGAGGCCGTGCTCGAGGCGGTCGCCCCCCTCGACGCCATCGACCGCGTGCGCCAGGCCTTCGTCGAGTACGCGAGCGGCGAGTGGGTGATGCCGCCCAAGGTCTACCTCGACGCCTCCCCGGCCGGCGACTTCCGTGCCATGCCCGCGAAGGGCGGTGGTCTCGCGATCCTCAAGTGGGTCACATCCTTCCCGGGCAACCGCGCGTTGGGGCTCCCGGTGGTGATGGGTGTGATCTGCGTGTCGAGCGCCGAGAGCGGCGAGCCGCTCGCCCTGGTGGACGCGCGCGCGGTGACCGCCCTGCGCACGGGGGCGGTGGCGGCAGTGGCCGCGCAGGAGCTCGCCCGCGAGGCCGCGCGCACGGTGGGTCTGATCGGCTGTGGCCTTCACGGGGCGTGGGCGGCGCGCTGCCTCTCCGCCGCCGAGTACGGGCCGGGAGTGGTCTTCGATCCCGACCCCGAGGCCGCGGGGAGGCTGGCGGGGGAGCTCGGCTGGGAGGCGGGCGCGCTGTCCGACGCGCTGGCGTGCGACGTGGTCACCTGCGTCACGCCGGGAGCGGAGCCGGTGGTCCGCGCAGCGGATCTGCACCCCGGAGTTCACCTCAACATGCTGGGCGCTGACGGGCCGGGAAAGGCCGAGGCGGAGATCGAGGCCGTGGAGCGCTGTGTCCTCTTCTGCGACGAGTGGGAGCAGGCGAGCCACGCCGGCGAGCTGACCGGCGCGGTCCGGAGCGGTCGCATCACCCGCGAGGAGGTGACCGACCTCGGGGCGGTGCTCACCGGATCCGCGCCCGGGCGCCCGGACGCCGCCGCGATGACCCTGTTCGACTCGACCGGCCTGGCGATCCAGGACCTCGCCGTCTGTCTCGCGGTGCTCGAGGCCCACCGTGCGGGGACCGTGCGGGCTACCACTGCGCGGCTCTGAGCAGTTTGTCTGACGAAGCAGTCTTACTAGGTAGTCTTACGGCATGCGTGTCACGCAGAAGGGACAGGTCACGATCCCGCTTGACGTGCGTCGCGCCCTCGGTATCCAGCCCGGCTCGGACGTGAATTTTCAGCTGGACGAGGAGGGCGCTCGGCTCATCGTGGACCCTGACCGCGCCGCCGCCGAGATAGCACGCATTCGTGGCGCCGGCGACGTTGCGCTCACCACGGACGAGATCCTGGCGCTCACCCGTAGGTGAAGCCGGCCGCCGGCACGGTCGTCGACAGCAGCGTCCTGCTCGACGTATTCACAGAGGATCCGGACTGGGTTGACTGGTCACACACCCAGCTCACCCGGGCGGCCCAGCACGGGGCGATCGTCCTCAACGCGGTCGTGCTCGCGGAGATCGCGCCGCGGTTCTCCCGCATAGAAACGCTCCATGAGGCGCTTCCCTCGATGGCCGTCATCGAAGCGATTCCGCCGGCCGCCGCGTTCCTGGCGGGCCACGCCCACGCCGCGTACCGCCGCGCCGGCGGCATCCGCGAAGCGGTCCTGCCCGATTTCCTCGTCGGCGCGCACGCGGCCACCACCGGCCGCCGGCTTCTCACCCGTGATCCCCGGCGGGTCGCCTCACATATCCCCCACACTGTTCTCGTCACCCCCGAGGACTTCAGCTGAGGTCCTGTCGGCCCGCGGGCAAGGCTGACCTACAGCGGGATGTTCCCGTGCTTGCGCTTGGGTCCCGCCACGCGCTTGGTCTGGAGGGTCTCGAGCGCCCGGATCAGCTTCGGGCGCGTCTCGTGGGGCACGATCACGTCGTCGATGTAGCCCCGCTCGGCCGCGGAGTAAGGGTTGGCAAAGCGCGCCTTGTAGTCGTCCATCAGCCGCTCCCGGCGCTCGTCGGGCGTGGGTGAGCTCTGGATGTCGCGCCGGTAGATGATGTTCACCGCGCCCTCGGGCCCCATCACCGCGACCTCTGCCTGGGGCCAGGCGAAGTTGAAGTCGGCCAGCATGTGCTTCGAGCTCATCACGTCATAGGCGCCGCCGTAGGCCTTGCGTGTGACCACCGTGAGCTTGGGCACGGTGGCCTCGGTGAACGCGTAGAGCAGCTTTGCGCCGTGGCGGATGATGCCGCCCCACTCCTGGTTGAGGCCCGGCAGGAAGCCCGGCACGTCACAGAAGGTGAGCAGCGGGATGTTGAAGGCGTCGCAGAAGCGCACGAAGCGCGCGGCCTTCTCCGAGGAGTCGATGTCCAGCACGCCCGCCATCTGAGCGGGCTGGTTTCCCACGACGCCGACGGGGCGGCCGCCGAGCCGTGAGAAGCCGACGATGATGTT
>JACCUO010000138.1 GCA_013811765.1 Thermoleophilaceae bacterium
GAGGGCAGGTTGCCGGTCACGGAGAGCGCGAGCACGGCCCCGGCGACGATCCCGCCGACGATGATGCGAAGCGCGAGCACCCGGCGCGGAGCCGAGGTCGGCAAGGTGTCGGTCAGCGGAACGCGCGAGCTAGTGCGCTGCGCACGACATGCACGGATCGAAGCTTCGAATCGCCCTGAGAACGTCGATGTAGCTCTCGTTGTACGGGGAGTTCAGCAGCGGCGTCCCGGTCACGGCCTCTTCCATCGGCCCCGGTCCGGAGGAATCCCTCGGTGAGGCATTGAAGGTTCCGTGCGTGACGATCTGGTAGTCCTCGATCTCGCCGCCGTCAAGCGCGATGTGATGGCTGACGAGCCCGCGCGGGGCACCACCGAAGCCGACTCCCAGGCTGGAGCCCTTCGGGGCCTTGTAGTGCGTGGATATCTGTCCCTCGCCCTTGCGGAGCAGGTCGAGGCACACCAGCACCATGTCGTAGGACACGAGCGCCGCGTGGACGAACGAGTATGCGCGCGCCCGGTTGCGCTCGAAGGCCCCCCAGGATTGCGGCACGTTCCACTCGAGCTCGGTGGCGGGCAGCGACGCCTGTGGTATCGAGAGCCGCATGCCCTGCCCGGTCGGCTCGCAGAAGAGCCGGTGCGGCGACTTGTTGGCCACGGCCGTGATCCACAGCCGCGCGTAGGAGCCGCTCTCCATCGCCTGGCGGTCCCAACGGGCCGCGGTGGCCCAAGAGTACTTTCCGTTCACGTTCGGCGAACCCGGCGCGGGGATCGTCGACTTGTTCCACGGATGGCTTGGCGAGAGCCGGTTGCCGAGGTTGTCGTCGGACATCGGCTCGCCCCCACCGCGCGACCAGTCCTCATAGAACGAGTGCTCCACGGACTCCTCGATCCCGGTGTGGAGCCGGTGGAGATCGGTGGTCACGAGCTTTCCGTCCACGAGCGCCCCGGGTGTGGCCCAGCGGGCCTCGCCCCAGCGTGAGGCGCCGTCGTAGGAGGCGTCGTAGGCCCAGGGGTCGTCCCAATGGCCGAGGTCGATCATGTTCGGGGCCCGGGCGCCCACCTCACGGTAGCGCGGGTTGGCCTCGTAGAAGAAGTCGATCAGGTCGTTCCAGACCGCAACCGCCTTGCGGCTGTAGTCGAAGAACGGGGTGACCCGCAGCATGACCACGTTCATGTCCGAGGTGTCGACCGTCGAGCTGATCCCGCCCGGCACCGTGGTCTGCGGGTGCGGGTACTTGCCGCCCATGAGCACGTATCCCTCGCGCGCGATCCGCGCCATGTGGAGGGCCTCGGCGTAGAGCTGGCCGGTGACGCGCGTGAGCGCGGTCATGATGTCCGAGATTCGCGCGTAGCCGTGCGTGTGGGCGCCCGCGGCGAGCGTCTCCTGCGCGCGCTCCCAGAGCTCGGGGTTGGTGGCCCTCACCGTGGGCTCGGAGAAGTCGGGGCCGGCGAGCACGAACAGGTGGTGCGGGAGCGAGTAGAGGTTCTCGATCGCGAGCAGCAGGTTGCGCACCGCGATCGCCATCGGCGGGGCCTGGATGTCCATCGCCATCTCGAGGGCCGAGGCCGACGCCGCGGCGTGCGAGCTGCCACAGGCGCCGCAGGCGCGGCTCGAGACGAAGATCGCATCGCGAAAATCGCGACCCTGCAGGATGTTCTCGTAACCCCGGAAGAGCGTGGCCTTCGCGGCGCTCTCGACCACCTCGCGTCTGTCGTGATCGATCACCGTGTGGAAGGCGAGCCCGCCCGCCACCCGGGTGACCGGGTTGAAGTCCACGTGACGTGTGCCGCCGACGGGCTGGGCCGCGGTCGGGCTGGGGGACGGAGTGAAGCGCATCTAGATCTCCTCCCGGGAGCGGACCTTTTCTCGGAGGACGTCGACACTCTGGCTGTGGTCGACCCCCTTCTGCGTGAGGATGTCGCGGCTCTTTGGCAGCGGCTGCTTCTTGTACCTGTTGCCGTGGTGCGTGGAGCCGTTGTACTGGAGCTTCTTGTAGAAGTAGGCGGCGAACTTGTCCGTATTGGTGCGCGGGCCCTTGGCGGCCGCCCACGGGCTGGGGATCTCGTCCGCGTTGTCCCACATTGGCTCGCGGTTGCCGGTCTTCATCGACATCCTGCGCAGCCGCCGGATCGCACCGCCATACACCTTCGAGATCCCGCCGGAGATGGCCGATCCGGGCGGTGCCTTGTAGAAGGGCGCGTACTTGTCGGGGAACCCGGGCATCGTGCAGCCGATGCAGGCGCCACCGGCGGCCATGCAGCCACCCATGTGGTTCTGGGCACCGCGCTCGACGATGTTGCACTGCACCACCGGTCCCCAGCAGCCGATCTCGACCAGGCACTGGTTGTCACCGGGCTCCTCGGCGAAAACGCCCTCCTCGTAGTAGCCGGCCTTGGGGCAGTGACGGTGCACCGTCTGGTCGAACATCCACGCCGGACGCCCGAGCTCGTCGAACACCGGCGGGTATCCGACACCCCGAAGCCAGAGCAGCAAGGTGATCACGGTTTCCGAGAAGTTGTCACCGACCGGTGCGCAGCCGGGCACGTTGATCACCGGGACCCCCGCGGTGGAGCGGTAGTCCTTGCCAAGGTAATCCATCAGGCTCATCGAACCGGTGATGTTCCCGGCGGCGGCGGGGATGCCCCCCCAGGTCGCACACGTTCCGATCGCCATCGAGGCGATGGCACCGGGAGCGAGCCGGTATAGCCATTCGGTCACGCGGTTGGGCTGGTCGCCCCCCGGGGTCGGGCCAAAGCCACCCGCTCCCATGGAAGAGAAGAAGCCATCGGCAGTCGGAAACGACTCGTCGTCGGGAACCGAGCCCTCGAGCACGACGATGTAGGGCGCGCCGAGGGTTCCTGCCGCCGCCTGGCGGTAGGGCTCGATGAAGGCGTCCCCCGCGTCCTCCGAGAACATCGGGTGGTGGAGCACCATCTTCGGAACTCCCGGGACGGTGCCCCACTGGAGCTGCTCCATGGAGGGATTGCTGGCACCCGCGAAGGCGATCGAGCAGCCGTCGCAACTCATCCCTGAGACCCAGAAGACGTGGACCAGCTCCTCGAGCCCGATACCTCGGGTGGCTCTGTCGGGAAGGATCGAAGAGGCGTTACCGTGCTTTCCGTTCTTGTCCGCCATTCTCGCTCGCTTCCTCCCCGCTCGCTTTACCCGGTTCGCAGGACCAGCACCGTCACCCATCGACGGGCGGTCGCGGTGCATGTTACATACATCTAGCTACCTCGGGGCGCCAATAGGAGTCTGG
>JACCUO010000153.1 GCA_013811765.1 Thermoleophilaceae bacterium
GCCCCTCCCAGCACGAGATCGACATGCGATTCGCCGAGGCGCTGAAGATGGCCGACGACTGCATGACCTACCGCATCACGGTCAAGGAGTACGCCATGAAGTACGGCTGGCACGCCACCTTCATGCCAAAGCCGCTGTTCGGAGAGAACGGCTCCGGGATGCACACCCATCAGTCGCTCTTCAAGGACGGCCGCAACGCCTTCTACGACGCGGACGACCAGTACTACCTGTCGGAGGTCGGCAAGGCGTTCATCGCCGGCCAGCTCAAACACGCACGGGAGATCTCCTCGGTCTTCGCCCAGTGGGTGAACTCCTACAAGCGGCTCGTGCCCGGCTTCGAGGCTCCGGTGTACTGCGCGTGGTCACGCCGCAACCGCTCTGCGCTCGTGCGCGTGCCGCTCTATCACCCCGGCAAGGAGCAGGCCACGCGCATGGAGCTGCGCTGTCCCGACCCGGCATGCAACCCCTACCTGACCTTCGCCATCCTCCTGGCGGCGGGCCTCGAGGGAATCGAGAAGGGCTATGAGCTGCCCGAGCCGATGGAGAAGAACCTCTACCACCTCTCGCCCGACGAGCGAAAGCGCCTGGGCATCGAGCAGCTGCCGGAGACGCTCGGAGAGGCAATTGAGCTGACCTCCGAGTCAGAGCTTGTCCTGCGCACCTTCGGGGAGCACATCTTCAACCGCTACATCGAGATCAAGCGGCAGGAGTGGGAGGACTACCGGGTGCAGGTGAGCCAGTGGGAGCTCGACCGGTACATGGCGATCCTCTAACACAGGGCACCGCCGACGCCAAGGGGACTCCACTTGGTCAACCTGGTCGACCAACCCTGGTACGCTGGGTCCGTGGAGGTCACCGTCCAAGAAGCGAAGACCCACCTCTCGCGCCTGCTCAGGCGCGTTGAGGCGGGTGAGGAGGTTCTGATCCGGCGGGGGAGGGAGCCGGTCGCCGTGCTCGTCCGCGCACCCGCGCCGACAGGCCGGCGACGGATATGGGGCGATCTCGAGGGCAGGCTTGGAGACGACTTCGACGAGATCCCGGCGGATTTCGCCCCCTTCGCTTGAAGCGCCTGCTGGTCGACACGAACGTAATCGTCTGGCTGCTGACCGGTGATCGCGAGCGGGTCAGCGCTACAGCATGCACGGCGCTGGAGGACGAGCACAACGAGGTGGCCGTCAGCGCGGTCACCGTCTGGGAACTCGCGATCAAGCGGTCACTTGGCAAGCTGGTGATCGAGGACCGCTGGCCGAGCGCCCTCCACAGCCTCGGCTTTGAGCCGCTGCCGGTGACGGCCATACACGCGGCAGCTGTGGAGTCGCTCCCCTGGCACCACCGCGATCCTTTCGACCGGCTCCTGGTGGCACAGGCGGCGACCGAGGCACGCGTGCTCGTCAGCTCCGACGAGCGGCTCGCTGCCTACGGACCCGAGGTCCTGTGGTAGCCGGGCCGCTCTACTGCGTGGTCTGGGGTCAGGTCGTGTCCAGCATCGACGTGAGTTGCGCGGGCTCGGTCACCGGTGCCTTACACGCAAAGCGCTCGCAGACATAGGCGGCGGGCCGGCCCTCCACGGGGCCGCGACCCTCGAGCAGCGGCACCCCGTCCGGATCTCCTCCGGCCAGCACCAGGTGGGGACGAAACGCGCTCCGCACCACTCGCTCGAGAGCCGTGGTGTCCTCCCCTGCAAGCGCCACCTCCTTCACGGGGGCAAGATGGAAGTCGAGCGCCTGGAGCAGATGGGCGAAGGCGTGGGGGTGCCTGGCGGCGAGCGGGTGCAGTAACCGGAGGACGCCCACCGCGCGGCGCTCGTACTCGTACTCCCCCGTCAGGGCCGACAGGCGCAGGAGGCCGTACGCGGCGCTCGCGTTGCCGGAGGGGATCGGATGGTCCTCGAGATCCTTCCGCCGGGCCAAGAGCCGCTCGTGGTCGATCGAGGTCTCGAAGAACCCGCCTCGATCCTCGTCGGCAAACCGCTCGATCATCGTGTCCGCGAGGGCTCGTGCGGCTTCGAACCAGCGGGGCTCGAAGCTCGACTCATACAGGGTGAGCAGCGCCTCGAGCAGGAAGGCGTGGTCCTCGAGGTAGGCGTTCAGCCTGCTCTGACGGTCCTTGAAGGTGCGGAGCAGGCGCCCGTCGGCATCGCGCAGCTGCTCGAGGACGAAGGAGGCGCATCCGTGCGCCGCGTCCAGGAACTCCGGGCGTTCGAGCACGGCCCCGGCCTCCGCCAGGGCCGAGATCATCAGGGCGTTCC
>JACCUO010000173.1 GCA_013811765.1 Thermoleophilaceae bacterium
GCTCTCGAGTCCCTGGAACGTGGCGGCGTGGTGCTCGTGGTCGCCGACGGTGAGGGCCACGGCCACGCTGGTGTCCACGAGCAGATCGGCGCCTTTGCTACCGCTGGCCGGCATCCCTAAGCGCTCGCACCGCGTCGTCGTCGATGACCGCCCCCGAGGCAGGTATCACGAGTCGTCCGCCGCGCTGCTCCAACTCCTCCGCGGCGATCGGATCGACCCGGAGGCCCGCTCCCACGGCGCGAACCTCGACGGCGCCGGGTCGGAGCCCCAGGTGGGTTCTCAACGCCTTGGGGATCACCAGTCGTCCTGCCTTGTCGATGGTTGCACGAATGCCTGAAGAATACCATTGTGGGACCAGCACACGGGCAAGAAGATGTGATCGTGGTCTGTTGTAAGCCCAAGGCTGGTCCTGCGCTCCCGGTAGGCTTGGCCTATGGCGACCACCACGCCCACCATTGCCCAGGTGTGCCTTGCGGCGCGCGAGGCATCGCTGGTCCTCGCGACCATCGACGGCCGGACGAGGAACGCTGCGCTAGAGGCGATGGCGGGCGCGCTCGAGGCCCGTAGCGCAGAGATCCTGGAGGCGAACGCGCGTGATATGGACGCCGGGGTGGAGGCCGGCCTGGGCGCATCGCTGCTCGACCGGCTGAAGCTCGACGAGGAGCGCCTCGCGGGCATGGCGGCCGACGTCCGCACTATCGCTTCCCTCCCGGATCCGGTGGGGGAGACGATCGAGCGGCAGCGGCTGGAGAACGGCCTCGACGTGCGCCGGGTGCGGGTCCCGCTCGGAGTCGTTGCCGTTGTCTACGAGGCGCGTCCGAACGTGACGATCGACTGCTCGGCGCTGTGCCTGAAGTCGGGCAACGCGATCGTCCTGCGGGGCTCCTCGACCGCCGCCAACTCGAACGCGGTGCTCGCGCACGTCGCCTCCGAGGCGGTGTCGTCGGCGGGAATTCCGGCGGGGGCGATCTCGCTCGTCGGCGGTGGCGACCGCGACGAGTTGCGCCAGCTCGCCACCCAGGACGGGGTGATCGACCTCATCATCCCCCGCGGCGGCGAAGGGCTCAAGGCGGCGCTCAAGGAGCACGCCACGGTACCCGTGATGTACGCGGCGGCCGGCAACTGCCACGTGTTCGTGGACGCCGGCGCAGATTTGGACGACGCCGTGGCGATCGTGCTCAACGCCAAGGTCCAGCGCCCGAGCGTGTGCAACGCGGTGGAGACGCTGCTCGTGCACTCCGGCGTGGCCGCGGAGCTCCTGCCCCGCCTGCTGGGAGAGCTTCGGGAGTCGGGCGTCGAGCTTCGGGTGGACGGACGGACACGAGCCCTCGCCGGGGATCTGGCCGACACGCTCGCCGAAGCCACCCAGGAGGACTGGGCCACCGAGTACCACGCGCTGATCCTCGCGGTGAGGGTTGTCGACTCGGTGGATGAGGCCGTGGAGCATGTGAACCGGTACGGGTCGGGGCACTCGGAGGCCATCGTGACGGGCTCGGAGGCGTCCGCCCAGGCGTTCACCGGGGGCGTGGACGCCGCCTGCGTCTACGTGAACGCCTCCACCCGCTTCACCGACGGCGCCGTGTTCGGGATGGGAGCCGAGATCGGCAACTCGACCCAGAAGCTCCACGCTCGGGGGCCGATCGGCGCCCGGGAGCTCACGAGCTACAAGTTCGTGATCGAGGGCTCCGGCCAGGTACGGGAGTAGCTCGCTGCGGACAGGCATTCTCGGCGGCGTCTTCAACCCCCCGCACCTGGGGCACCTCATCTGCGCGCAGGAGGCCCACACACGCCTCGAACTCGACCTCGTGCTGCTCGTGCCGGTCGGAGAGGCACCCCACCGCGAGATCGATCAGGAGCCCGGCCCCGATGTGCGGGCACGGCTCTGCGAGTACGCCGTGGCCGGCGACGGTCGCCTGTCGCTCTCCCGCGTCGAGGTCGACCGCCCCGGTCCGTCCTACTCTGTCGACACCCTGCGGTTGCTGCGTGAGCAGGCGCCGGATGACGAGTTCACGGTGATCCTCGGGGCCGATCAGGCCACGCGACTGCTCGGCTGGCGTGAGCCGGAGATTGTGCTGTCGTTGGCGAAGGTGGCCGTGGCAGCCCGCCAGGGGGTCGAGCGGGAGGCCGTGCTCGGCCACCTCGATGGGCTCGACGGGAGCGAGAAGATCGTCTTCTTCGACATCCCGC
>JACCUO010000188.1 GCA_013811765.1 Thermoleophilaceae bacterium
CGCGTTCACCCCGTCGGAGACGATTCGCAGGGCGTCGATGTCGAGGCCGGAGTCCGTCTCGTCGAGCACCGCTATCTCGGGCTTCAGCATCGCCAGCTGGAGGATCTCCGCCCGCTTCTTCTCCCCTCCCGAGAAGCCCTCGTTCAGGTAACGGCTGGAGAACGAGCGATCGATCCGCAACAGCTCCATGTTCTCGCCCAGCACCTTTCCGAACTCCTTGGGCTTCATCGGCTCCTCGCGACGCGAGTTCACCGCTATCCGCAGGAACTGCGCCAGCCGCACGCCCGGAATCGTGGCCGGGTACTGGAAGGCCAGGAAGAGGCCGGCGCGGGCGCGCTCGTCGGGGTCCGCCTCGGTGAGGTCCTCGCCGTTGAAGAGGATCTTCCCCTCGGTGACCTCGTAGTTGGGGTTGCCCATGATCGTGTTCGCGAGGGTGGACTTGCCGGATCCGTTCGGCCCCATCAGGGCGTGGGTCTGGTCCTTGTCCACCTTCAGGTCCACGCCGTGCAGGATCTCTCGCTCCTCGATGCGGACGTGCAGATTCTGGATCTCAAGGCTCATGCGGTTGCTCTCTCCGGATTCGGTCGGGGTGTGCCCGCGGGGCGTACCGCGCGGCGTGAAGTTCTCGCCATTGCGGCCGGCGTGACGAGGTCGGCCAGGGTCATTTCGGTAAGGGTGCGGACGATCGAGCCCTGCACCCGCGTCCACAGCAGCTTGGTGGGGCAGGGGTCGTGGTCGAGCTCACCCTCCCGCACGCACACGAGGGTG
The DNA here is from genome assembly GCA_013811765.1 of Thermoleophilaceae bacterium. Taxonomy (GTDB): domain Bacteria; phylum Actinomycetota; class Thermoleophilia; order Solirubrobacterales; family Thermoleophilaceae; genus JAAYBF01. The sequence continues at coordinate 769 of JACCUO010000188.1, forward strand.
CCGTCGTCGTCCGCGGTGATGCACTCGATCGGGGCGATCTCGCCTTCGAGGGCCTTCACCACCTCGGCCATCGTGATGCTCTCGGCCGCGCGAGCGAGCGAGTAGCCCCCGTGTGCCCCCCGCCGGCTCTCGACCAGTTTGGCGCGGCGCAGGCGGGCCATGAGGTGCTCGAGGTATGCAAGCGGCAGCCCTTCCGCCTCGGCGATCGCCGTGAGCGAGATCGGGGCGGCCTCGGCAGCCTGATCGAGGTTGCGGCGGGCCAGGTGCGCCATCACGCGCACCCCGTACTCGGCTTTGGTTGAGAACATCATCGTGAATTCCAGTCGGCGGAGGACTAATCCTACCTGCCAACTAGGATAACGGCCCTGCCGGCTCGGCTTCAGTGGCCGTCGGCCAGCAGCCGCAGATCGTGGGCCAGCCGCTCCGGGGTCAGCTGGTCAAGCGGGAAGCTAACTCGCTGGGTGCCTTTCGGGTCCACGAGCACGAGTCGCGCGGTGTGCTCGAGATCTTCACGCTGGGGCCGCACGGAGTAGGCGTTCCACAGCCGCGTGAGCTCGCGGCGCGAGCCCAACACGAAGTCCATCCGGCCGGTCATGCGCTGCCTTGCCAGGAACGCCCGCGCCCGGGTGGGAGTGTCGCGTTGGGGGTCGACCGCGATGGCAATGGCGGGCACCCGCCTGCCCAGGTCGTTCAGGGCGCCCTTCACCTGCTGGGCCTGGGTCGGGCAGGTGTCATCGCACGTCGTATAGAGGAAGGTGACGATCACGGGCCTGCCCCGGAGCGACCGCATCGTAAGTCGCTCGCCATCCTGCGTGCGTACCGCGCCCAGCTCCGGGGCGCGCAACCCCTTTGGAAGGCTGGAGCCCTCGAAGCGGAGCGCGCCCGGGGCTTCCCGGGGCTCATCCCGAGCCGCAATCACCGCCGCCGCCGCGAGGGCTAAAGCGCCTGCGGCCACGAGCGCGATCAGTACGCGGGGATGCACCCGGCGAGCGTAGCCCGGCGAGAGCATCGCGACTCCACCTGGACCATCCAATCATCCTATGTCAGCGCTTCGATGGTCCAGGTCGGGCCGGCCCGCCCCGGCAGCAGGTCTGCCGCCCCGGGGCGCCCCGACCCGCGCGCCGGCAGCAGGTCTGCCGACCCGCCCCGCCCGCCCCGACCCGCCCTACGGCTCCACGAGCCCGCGTCGGATCGCGTAGCGCACCAGCTCGACGCGATCGCGCATCCCGAGCTTCGCCAGCACGTTTCCGCGGTGGGACTCCACCGTCTTCTCCGACAGGCCGAGTGCCTCGGCGATCTGCCGGTTGGTGTGGGCCTCGGCGATCAGCTTGACCACCTCGAGCTCGCGAGGGGTCAGCTCGTCCCTCGGCTCGGTGCGTCCATCCTCGAGCCACTGCCTCATCAGGGCTCCCTGCGTTCGCGAGCTGAGGAACGTGCGCCCGTCCGCCACGGTGCGGATGGCGTCGATCAGGTCGCTGTCGGCTCCTCGCTTCGATACGTAGCCCGACGCGCCGGCCTCCAGCGCGTCGAAGAAGTAGCCGTCGTCCTCGTGCATCGAGAGCATGAGCACCTGGATGTCCTCGTTGTGTGAGCGGATCTGCCGCGCGGCCTGCAGGCCGGTCATCCGCGGCATCGACACGTCGAGCACGGCCACGTCGGGGCCGTCGGCGAGCGCGCGCTCGACCGCCTCGAGGCCGTCCTTGGCCTCGGCGGCCACGGCCATGTCGACCTGGCGGTCGATCAGCATGGTGAGCCCGGAGCGCACGATCCCGTGGTCGTCGGCGATCAGGACCCTGATCACGGCAGCCTCATCGTGACTTCGGTTCCTGCGCCGGGGGCGGAGCGCACGTCGAGCTCCCCACCGACCAGGCGCGCGCGCTCGGCCATGCCCCCGAGCCCGAGCCCACCCCCGCGGATCCCGGCGGGCTCGAAGCCCGCACCGTCGTCGCTCACCCGCAACTCGGTGGACCCTGGCCTCGTGGCCAGCTCGACCTGCACCCGACTCGCCCCGCCGTGCCGCCCGGCGTTCATGAGAGCCTCCTGGGCCACGCGGTAGAGCGCGGTCTGCTGCTCCTCGTCGAGACCCGCGGGATCCCCCTGGGTGCTCAGTTGCGCCGATATTCCGGTTCGCTCGGTGAAGACGCGCAACTGGGACTCGATCGCCGGAACCAGCCCATGGTCATCAAGCGCGGCCGGGCGCAGCTGCCGCGCCAGGTTGAGCAGCTCGTCCATGGCCCGGTTGGCCAGTCGCTTGAGCTCGGCCACCTCCTCGGCCTGCTCGGGCGGGGAGCTTTGGGCGAGCGCTTCGAGCCGCAGGAGGATCGCGGTCAGGGCCTGGTTGACCTCGTCGTGGAGATCCCGGGCCAGACGCCGGCGCTCCTCCTCCTGGGCACGGAGCACGAGCTTTCCGGAGCGGCGGCGTTCCTCGTCCACGCGCCGCAGCAGCCGCTGGAAGGACCCCGCGAGGCGGTCGATCTCCGCGACGGGGTCGGCCGCGATCTCAAATGTGGCGGGCTCTGCGGGGTCGACCCGCTCGATCCGGTCGATCAGGTGCTCGAGCGGGCCAAAGCGCCGCTGGAGCATCCAGAGGTTCACGCAGAAGGTGAGCACGATCACGAGCGCGAGGACGAGGAACCGCCAGCGTTGCGCGTGGCTGGAGAGATCAAGGCCGGCCGCCAGGCTGGCGGCGACGACCGTGAGGGTCACCAGGACGACGTTCGCGGCCACGACCTGGCCGATCAGCGAGTCGCCACGGGGTCTTATCGGAGGGGTAGGCATGAAATGGGGTCCAGACCCCATATCGGCAGCAGCGGCCCTGGACGACAATATTGGAGAGAGGCTTAGTGGCAGCGCCGGAAACGGCGAGCTTCCGACAGCAGGTCTGGGATCGTGACCGGGGCGCCCACAGTGGGCGCCCCGCGTCGTTCGCGAGAGCCGCTCAGGGGGTCTCGGGGCTTCCGAGGCTGCGTGAAACCGCTCTGTAGGCGGGTTTCCGGCGGTAACCCCGATCAAAGAGGAGTCCGGCGGCGGCCGGGCCGAGCCACGAGACGCCATCGCCCACGCCCCACGTGGAGAAGCTGGTGCAGCTCGGGTTCTTGCGGCAGGCGCGCGCCGCGCTCCGGTACACCAGGCGCTGGCTGTCGAGTTTGCGGGCAGGCGTTCCCGGCGTGTCGAGCCTGACATCCATCTCGGTGATCGCCACCTTCACCCCCAGGTCGGTGAACCCGCGGATGGTGCGGGCCATCTGCGCCTCCGAGGCGTGGTGTGAGGTGCTCACGTGGTTCTGAATCCCCACGCCCTCGATCGGCACACCGCGCCGACGCAGGTCGGCGACCATCTTTCGCACGGCGAGCGTATGCGGATGGTCCGGGAGCTCGATCCCGCTGTCGTTGTAGTAGAGCCGAGCGGTCGGGTCGGCGTCGTGGGCGGTCCTGAAGGCCCGTTCGATATAGGCCTTGCCGAGGGCGAGGTACCACACGTTCTGCGTGTAGTCACCGTCGGCATCGATCGCCTCGTTCACCACATCCCAGTCGGCCACGCGGCCCGCGTACCGTTCCACGACCCGCTGCACGTGCCACTCCATCTCGAAGCCCAGCTGGCCGGCCGTGAGGCTCCCGTCGGTGGCCCAGTGCGGCAGCTGGCGGCCATAGACGAGCGCATGGCCGCGAACCCGCTTGCAGTAGCGCCGCGCGAATCGAACCATTCGGTCGGCCTCGGCAAAGCGAAAGACCCCCCGGGCCGGCTGTAGGCGCTCCATCTTCATCTCGTTCTCCGGGGTGAGCTGCTCAAAGCCCGTCAGGAAGGAGCGCCGCAGCACCTGGCTCCGGAGCAGCGTGCTCAGGGTGACGGCCGCCCCCCGGGGAAGCCCCCGTGCGCGTGCCTGCTCCTCGTAGTAGCGCGCGAGCCGGGCCTCCCAGCGCGCGCGGCGTCGAAGTGCCCGCGCAGCCGTGGGCCGGCCACGCGCCTTGAGGATCCGGGCCCTTCGCTCCAGGTTTGCGGCCGCCCTGCCGTGCTTCGCGCTCTGTCCGGCGCACGGACCCGGCGGAGGGGCAGCGCCCGATGGCGCCGGCGCGATGAGGCACGCGGCGATCACGGTCGCGATCACCCAGCCCATCCGCATTGATGATCCGGTCACTGGCCTCCCTGCCATCGAGAGCCTTCAAGATACGTAAAGCAACGTCCAGGGTGGCCCCGCGGCACGGCCGGGGGTCGCTACACTTTATGAAGTAATGAGACGGGAACCGCTCTGTCGGCTTCCGCGGGACGATCAGGAGAGTGGAGGGGGTTCAACGAATGGCAAGCGGCGCGGACTTCATCCGCAAGGTCAAGGAGCAGGTCAGGGAGGTGGACCCGAAGGAGGTCCACCCGCTGGTCCAGAGCCCCAACGGCGTCGTGATCGTCGACGTGCGCGAGCAGCACGAGTTCGAGGAGTCGCACCTGCCGGGCGCCAAGCACGTGCCCCGCGGCCATCTGGA
>JACCUO010000189.1 GCA_013811765.1 Thermoleophilaceae bacterium
GATCGAGGCAGCGGGCGTCGAAAACGTGCTGGCGCTGCGGGGAGATCCGCCGGAAGGCGACGGCGAGTGGACCCAGACCGAAGGCGGCCTGCGCTACTCCACCGAGCTGATCGAACTGCTCCGCGAGCACTTCGGCTTCGCCGTCGGGGCTGCGGCGTTCCCCGAGGTGCATCCGCAGGCCGAGAGCCCTGAGGCCGACCTCCGCTTCCTGAAGGCCAAGCAGGACGCTGGCGCGACCTTCCTGATCACCCAGCTCTTCTATGACAACGACTTCTACTTCGACTTCGTGACCCGCGCGCGCGAGGGGGACTCAGATCGGCTGGGCGGCGCGCGTCCAGGGCTGGGCGGCGCGCAGCGCGGCCAGGATCGCCCGCGTGGCGGGGGAGCGGTTGAGCGTGTAGAAGTGCACGCCCGGCGCACCTCGCGCCAGCAGGTCCATGCACTGGAGGGTGGCGTAGGCGATGCCGAGGTCGTGGACCGCGGCCTCGTCCTCCTCGCGTGCCTCGAGTTCCCGTTCGAGGCTTTCGGGGATCTTCGACTCACACAGCTCCGTGATCCGCTTGATGTTGCGAAAGCTGGTCACGGGCATGATGCCCGGGATGATAGGCACAGTCACCCCCGCGCTCCGAGCGCGTTCGACGAAGTCGAAGTAGAACTCGTTGTCGTAGAAGAGCTGGGTGATCAGGAAGCTCGCGCCCGCGTCCTGCTTGGCCTTCAGAAAGCGGATGTCCGAGTCCGGACTCTCGGCCTGCGGATGCACCTCGGGGAATGCCGCCGCGCCGACCGCGAAGCCGTAGTTGCCGGTCAGCAGCTCGATCAGCTCGGTGGAGTAGAGAAGGCCGCCGTCGGTCTGACGCCACTCCTCCTCGCCCGCGGGGGGGTCCCCGCGCAGTGCGAGGACGTTGTCGACTCCGGCGGCCTCGATCTCATCGAGCGTCTCCCGCAGCTCGTCCACAGTCGCGCCGACGCAGGTGAAATGGGCCATGGCCTCGATGCCGAGCTCCTGCTTGATCCACTTCACGATGTCGATCGTGCGGTCGCGGGTGGAGCCAAGCGCCCCGTAGGTCACGGACACGAACTCCGGATGGTCGTGGCGCAGGGCTTCCAGGGTCGCGCGCAGGTTCTCCTCGCCAGCGTCGGTTTTCGGCGGGAAGAACTCGAAGGAGAAGACGGGGCGTCGCTCGCGCAGGATCTCGTCGATGCGCATGGCGATGAAGGGTAACCCGGGAGGGGTCCGGCACGGGTCCCGGATGCTCCGTCGGTCTCAGCCCTCCGCCTTCTGCCCGTCGGGCGTATAGATATCGAGTCCCGTCGCCACGGTCGTGCGCCCGTTCAGCTCGTACTGCACGTCCACGGAGTCGTTCCTGCCGTAGGTGCCGAACAGCGCGAAGAAGATGGCGGTCCAGCGCCAGAAGCCCAGCCGTTCCTTCTGCAGGGGCTGCATGAAGAGCAGATCTGTGCCTTCGATGTCGAAGTCCTCGCCCTCCTGCTGGGCCACGCCGTTCACGAACACGCGCAGCGGAGGCTCGGCACCGTGGGGAAGGGGCACGCGCCAGCGCTGGTCCATGCCCCCTTACCCTAGAACCCGGCGTAGGGCGTCGTAGGCCGACTCGCCGTTCTCCTGGCGCACGAGCCTGCGCCGCACGCGACCGGTGAACGCCTCCACCGAGCCGTCTCCCCTGACATCGATCCCTGCTCGCAGCCCCTTGGGCCCGACCAGCTCCAGCCGCCCGAAGACCTGCTGGACGGGCTCGAACCGGCGCACCAGCGTCCCACCCGCCGCCGGTACTCGGGCGCGCCCCTCCAGCTCGCGGCCGCGGCGTTCCAGCGCCTCCAGGGCCACGGAAAGGTCACCCGCCCGTTCGCGCTCCACCTTCGCCTTCATCCGCACGATGATCCTGTAGGCGGCCATGTGGCGCAGCGTAATGTGAGGCTCGTGGGCGAGGTGATCTCCGTCAACGTGGCTATGCCGCGCACGCTCAGGCGGCGTGGCCGGGATGTCCCCACCGGGCTTTGGAAGCGGCCGGTGGCGGGCGCCGTGGCCGTGGGCGAGCTTGGCCTCGAGGGCGACCTCCAGGCCGACCGGCGCGTGCACGGCGGCGCTGAGAAGGCGGTGTATGCCTATGCCGCCGAGGACGTGGCCTGGTGGGAGGAGCAGCTCGGGCGGGAGCTCGGGCCCGGGTTCTTCGGAGAGAACCTGACGCTCGAGGGGGTGGACGTGAGCGGCGCCCGGAGAGGCGAGCGCTGGCAGATCGGGAGCGTCGCCCTCGAGGTCACCGAGCCACGCCATCCCTGCTGGAAGCTCGCGGCGAAGGTCGGAGAGCCGGACTTTATCAAGCGCTTCACCGAGGCCGGGCGCCCCGGCGCCTACCTGCGCGTGCTCACTGAGGGAGAGATCGTCGCCGGCGACGAGGTCCGTCACCGGCGGACAGTCGGGCTTGCTCTCCTATCTGCCCATGAAGAACAGCACGAGCGCCACGAGCCCGAGTGCGAACAGCACCGGGTGGACGATGGCGCCACCCGCGATGGCGATGATCAGGAGGATGACTCCGATGACGAGCAGCATTCTTAGTACCTCTCTCGAGCGACGGGCTCGCGCTCGCGTACGACCTCGACGTCGCGCGCCCCGCGACGATCCGCGCTCGCCATCATGATCAACGAAACCACCAGTCCGATGATCCCCGCGACGATCAGGATGACGCCCGCAGTTTGGATGTTGAAGCCCGCGACCGTGGCGGTCACGGCGAACTTGAGGATCGCGCCGAGCGCGATCATGAAAATCGAGGAGCCAATGTACATGGGGTCTACCTACCCACCCCCTCTCTCTTCTATGCGTGTTTCGGCAGATGTATGAATTTCGGCAGATGTATGAAGGTTGCCGGGGCCCGCGTGCGCTCAACCACCGATCGCGCTCATGCTTCGGGCCGGCCGACGGAAGCCCTCTTCGCCCACCCGGTGCTTCAGCTCCTTGCGCCATACGGCCTCGCGAACCAGGAGCTCGAGCTCATCGTCGGGGGCACCGGCGCGCATCGGGCCGCGCAGGTCGGTCTCGTGCAGCGAGAAGAGGCATGTGCGCAGCCGCCCGTCGGCGGTCAGCCGGATCCGGTTGCAGTCGGCGCAGAAGGGCTCGGAGACCGGGTCGATAAAGCCGATCTGTCCCCCCGCCGCCGATTCCCCGCGCGCGGAATCGGCGAAACGGAAGACGCGCGCGGTGGCCGACGGCTCGCGGGGCAGCTCCTCGATCGGGTAGACGGCGTTGATGATCGCGCGCAGCTCCTCGCCGGGCAGCACCTGGTCGGCCGTCCACGCGGAGTCCCCGTCCAGCGGCATGAACTCGATGAAGCGCACCTCGAAGCCCCGCTCCCGCGCGAACTCGGCAAAAGGGATCGCCTCCGATTCCGTGAAGCCACGTATCGCCACCACGTTCACCTTGACGGGCCGCAGACCCGGCTGCCTGGCGGCGGCCTCCAGGCCACGGAGAACCTGCGGCAGGGCGTCACGACGGGTCATCTGAAAGAAGCGGTCGCGCTGTAGGGAGTCGATCGAGACGTTCAGGCGGTCTATCCCGGCCGCCGCCAGCGCCCCGGCGTCTCGCTCGAGCAGGTAGCCGTTGGTCGTGAGCGAGAGGTCGCCCAGGCCGTCGATTGCCGCAAGCATCGAGACGAGGCGCGGGAACTCGCGCCTGACCAGCGGCTCGCCGCCGGTCAGGCGCACGTCCTCGATCCCCATCTGCACCAGCAGCGAGACGATCCGCTCGATCTCCTCGAAGCTCAGCACCTCCTCGCGTGAGACCCACTGCAGGCCCTCGGCCGGCATGCAGTACTGGCAGCGGAAGTTGCAGCGGTCGGTCACCGACACGCGCAGGTCGGCGATCCGCCGGCCATGCCCGTCCACCAGTGGCTCGCGCTCCATTTGGTGAGGGTACTGAGGCCCCGGCGGGAGCTGCCGTTATGTTCGCAGTCCAGTGGAGGGCGCCTCGACACCCCCGCCCGACGGGCCGGCCGCTCCCGCGGAGGCTGTCCGGGCGGTGTCGATCGGGGCTCCCACGCGCGGGAACCGGCGGCTGGAGGGGCTCCTTGACGCTGCCAACGGGGACGATCAGCTGCGGGCCTGGTGGCACATGCAGCACGTGGTGGCCAACCGGCTGGACATGTCAGATCACTCCTGGGTCCACGTGCAGATCGTCCTCAACATCGCGCTGCGGCTCTTTCGCCTACTGGTGAAACGCGGCGTGCAGCCGGCGATGGTCACCGACCACCTGATGCGGGAGCGGGACGCCGAGGTCGTCGTGGCCGCCGGGTGCCTTCTCCACGACACGGGGATGTCGGTGCACCGCACCGACCACGAGTCCTACAGCCTCTTCCTGGCGGCCCGGAAGCTCCCGGAGCTGCTGCGCGATGTCTACGAGGAGCCCGACCGCACGATCGTGGTGGCCGAGTCCCTGCACGCGATCATCGGACACCGGCGCCGGGGCGACCCGATGACGATGGAGGCAGGTGTGGTGCGGGTTGCAGACGCGCTCGATCTCGCGCAAGGCCGTTCGCGGGTTCCCTTCGAGGGACGCCGTCCCAATATTCACTCCCTCTCGGCCGCGGCCATCGACGCCGTGACGATCGCGCCGGGTGAGGAGCGGGCCGTGAGCATCGAGATCGCCATGAACAACTCGGCGGGAATCTTCCAGGTCGACGAGCTGCTGGCCACGAAGCTCCGAGGTTCGGGCCTCGAGGAGCACGTGGAGGTGGTTGCCCGGATCGACGCCGAGCATGAAAAGCGACTGGTGCCGGTCTTTCGGATCTGACCGTGTGCGGCCCTCCCCACGTCATTCCCGAGATCGGGACACCGCGGCTTCGCCTGCGTCCGTGGCGCAGCGAGGACCTCGACGCCTACGCCGCGATGAACGCCGACCCCCAGGTGCGCGAGTACATGTTCCCGCCGCGTCCTCTCACACGAGAGGAGTCCGAACGGGAGATCGAGGAGCTGGTGGGGCAGTGGGTGCGGCTCGGCTTCGGGCACTGGGCGGTCGAGCTGCGGGAGAGCGGCGACCTGATCGGCCGCACGGGCGCCAAGCGGCATGAGGACTGGGACCTCGACCCGGAGCACACGGAGGTGGGCTGGCTCTACGCCCGCTCGGCGTGGGGTAGAGGGCTCGCCACAGAGGGCGCCACCGCGGCCGTGAGCTTCTGCCTCGACGAGCTGCAGAGACCCGAGGTGATCAGCATCGCCCACCTGAGCAACCTGGCCTCCCACAGGGTGATGCGGAAGGCCGGACTCGAGTGGGCCGGCGTACGGCGCTGGCACGAGCGCCGCGTCAACGTGGTCTGGTACTCCTCGAAGCGGACGGCGGCGAAGACCGGGGATTGAGCTCGGCGCTATTTGCGCTGTGCGATCGGCACGTACTCGAGCTGCCGCTCGCCGGTGTAGATCTGCCGCGGCCTTGCGATCTTGGTTTCGGGGTCCTCAAGCATCTCGTGCCACTGGGAGACCCAGCCGGCGGTGCGCGGGATCGCGAACATCACCGTGAACATGTCCGGGGGGATGTTCATCGCCTCGTAGATGAGGCCCGAGTAGAAGTCCACGTTGGGGTAGAGCTTGCGCTCGCTGAAGTAGTCGTCGTCCAGGGCGCGCTTCTCGAGCTCGACGGCTATCGCGAGCTTGGGGTTGTCGATGCCCATCACCTCGAGCACCTCATCAACGTGTTTCTTGATGATCCGGGCGCGCGGGTCGTAATTCTTGTAGACGCGGTGCCCGAAGCCCATCAGCTTCTCCTTGCGGTCCTTCACGGCGTTCAGGAAGCCGGGGATGTTCTCCACCGTGCCGATTCGCTCGAGCATCCGTAGAACCGCCTCGTTCGCGCCGCCGTGCAGTGGCCCGAAGAGGGCCGCCACGCCCGCGGCCACCGCGGAGTAGGGGTCGACCTGGGACGAGCCCACCGCTCGCACCGCCGCGGTGGAGCAGTTCTGCTCGTGGTCGGCGTGCAGTATCCAGAGCACCTCGAGGGCCTTCTCCAGGCGGGGGTCAGGCTCGTACTTGAACTCGGCCATCTTGTAGAGCATCGAGAGAAAGTTGCCCGGGTAGCTGAGGTCATTGTCGGGATACACGTAGGGGAGCCCAACGCTGTGGCGGTAGGCGAACGCCGCCAGCGTGGGCATCTTGGCCACGAGGCGGGTGATGGCCATGTAGCGCTCCGTCTCGTTCTCGAGGTCCTTCGCGGCGGGGTAGAAGGTGGACAGCGCCCCGACGGTCGAGAGCAGCATCGCCATCGGATGGGCGTTGTAACGGAACGCCTCCATCGACTTCTTGATGCTCTCGTGCACGTAGGTGTGGTGGGTGACCATGTGCTCCCAATAGGCAAGAGCGTCCTCTGTCGGCAGCTCGCCGTGCACGAGCAGGTAGGCCACCTCCAGGTGGGTCGACTGCTCGCAGAGCTGCTCGATCGGGTAACCGCGGTATTCGAGCACCCCCTTGTCGCCGTCGATGAAGCAGATCTCGCTGCGGCAGTGGGCGGTGTTGGTGAACGCGGGGTCATACGTCATGAGGCCGAAGTCGTCCTCTCCCGTCTTCATCTGGCGGAAGTCCATCGCCTTCACCGTGCCGTCGGTGATCGGGAGCTCGAATGATTCTCCGGTGCGGTTGTCGGTGACCGAGAGGGAGTCGCGCGCGGTGGTCAGCCCGCTTGCACCGTCGCCGTCCTGAGTCCGCTCCGTCGCCATGCCGCCTCGTTTCCCCGGGTTCCCAGCGTTTCGAAACCGATTCTGACGGAAGCGGGGTCCGGTGGTCGGGACGGTGCTCGGGGCGGCGCTCGACGCGTTCTGCATCCCGTGCATGCATAAAGCGTCGAAGGGCTCGGCTGCCTACTGCTTCTTCCAGCGGCCTCCGATGAGGCGGGAGAGGCGGCCTCCGCCGCGCGGCTTGAACACCGGCGGCCCCTGCTCGGGCGGCGGCAGCTCGGCGGCCTGCGCCGCGGTGATCGACAGCGTGACGGCCCGCTCCGCTGTGCGGGCAACCTCGGGCGCGTCGACGAACCGCAGACCGTGCCCCGGCATCTCCATCACGATGCCGTCGAAGATGTGCTCCGCGTAGTTGTCGAGGACCTCCCGCACCGTGCCGAGCTTCACCTCGTCCGAGCTGAACACGGGCGTGCCCGGCTCGAGGGCGGTGTAGTGGATGGCGTGGCCGTCGTCCATCGGCGCGCGCTCCCTCAGCGGGGGAGCACCAGCGCGGCGTGCTCCTTGCCCTCCTCACGCTCCTTCTTCTCGTCCTCGTGTCTTTCGGCCAGGGCGGTGAGCGCGGCCGATCCGACGGCGCCCAGCACGAGCGTGATCGAGATCGCTATCACCGCAAGCTCGGAGCCCTTCGTGGCCGGGAAGTTCTCGCGCGTGATGCCCAGAAACGCGACCGCCAGCGCCCAGAGGGCGAGCAGCCCACCCAACACGTGGAATGCGTTCACAACGCCAGACCCTAACCGACGGCCGGAAACGAGGAACTCAGGATCAACGTCCCGCGGGACGCCTGAGGTGGCGGTCTCTGGCCACCCGAACGCGCCCCGGCGCGCGAGCCGGCGGCGTAGCGTGGGGCCCCCGGCGCGGCGGGCGCGGGCGCCTCGGCCCTGGGT
>JACCUO010000195.1 GCA_013811765.1 Thermoleophilaceae bacterium
ACCGTGGCCACCGGCCGCATCGAGCAGGGAATCGTGAAGACCGGTGAGGAGATCGAGATTGTCGGCATCAAGGAGAAGACCGACAAGACGGTCGTCACCGGAGTCGAGATGTTCCGCAAGATCCTCGACGAGGGCCAGGCGGGAGACAACGTCGGCTGCCTGCTGCGCGGAACCAAGCGCGAGGACATCGAGCGCGGGCAGGTCCTCTGCAAGCCCGGATCGATCACTCCGCACACCAAGTTCAAGGCCGAGGTGTACTGCCTCAAGAAGGAGGAGGGTGGCCGCCACACGCCGTTCTTCAACGGCTACCGCCCCCAGTTCTACTTCCGCACGACCGACGTGACCGGCGTCGCCAACCTCCCCGAGGGGGTCGAGATGGTCATGCCGGGTGACAACGTTCAGATGACGGTCGAGCTGATCCAGCCGATCGCGATGGACCAGGGCCTGCGCTTCGCGATTCGCGAGGGCGGCCGCACCGTGGGCTCAGGGGTGGTGTCCGAGGTAGTCGAGTAGCCACCCGGGGGGACACCCCCGGGCACCCCCCGGTGGCGGGACCGACGTTTCCGTCGGGCCCGCCTTTCGCACGGGATTTCCGCGCAGGCGCGGAACTTTTCGCATCATCTTCCCAACACCATGGCAACACTCACACAGAACAAAATCCGAATCCGGCTCAAGGCCTACGACCACTCGGCGATCGAGACGGCGGCCCGAGAGATCGTGGAGACGGCCCAGCGAACTGGCGCGAGCATCTCGGGCCCGGTACCGCTGCCTACCGAGAAGAACGTGTACTGCGTGATCCGCAGTCCCTTCAAGGACAAGGACTCCCGCGAGCACTTCGAGATCCGCACGCACAAGCGATTGATCGACATCTTGCAGCCCACGCCGAAGACGGTCGACTCCCTGCAGCGGCTCGATCACCTGCCGGCAGGCGTTGACATCCAGATCCAGTTGATCTGAGGCCCGGCAATTATGGGAGCGATACTTGGACGCAAGCTCGGAATGACGCAGGTCTTCGATCCCGAGGATGGCCACGTCGAGCGCGTGACGGTTGTCGAGGCTGGACCCTGCTTCGTGACCGCCATCAGACGCAAGGAGCGGGACGGCTACGACGCGGTGCAGCTCGGCTTCGGCGCGGCTCGCGAGAAGAGCCTGACCAAGGGCCAGCTCGGGCACCTCAAAATGGCCGACGCGCCGCCCCTGCGCCGCCTCGCCGAGTTTCGGGGCGAGGCCGGGGAGCTGGAGATCGGGAGCCAGGTCAAGGCTGGCGATGTCTTCGAGAAAGGCCAGACGGTCAAGGTCTCCGGAACCTCGAAGGGCAAGGGCTTTCAGGGGACCATCAAACGGCACAACTTCTCACGTGGTCCCGTATCCCACGGCTCCCACAACGTGCGCGCGCCGGGGTCGATCGGCCAGTCGGCCACCCCCTCGCGAGTGTTCAAGGGCATGAAGGGGCCCGGCCAGATGGGGAACACGCGGGTTACCCAGAAGGGGCTTGAGATCGTGGACGTGCGGGCGGAGGACAACCTCATCCTCCTGCGCGGGTCGGTGCCGGGCCCGAAGGGCTCGATCGTGGAGATCAGGACCGATGGAGGACACGCCTGATGGCCGCCCCGCAGGCAACCTATCTGGGTAAGAAGAGCGGCAAGGTCGCCCTGGACGCGGCTGTGTTCGGCGAGTCGTTCCACGAACCGCTCGTGCACCGTGCGGTGACCGCCGAGCTCAATGCCCGCCGGCGGGGCACGGCGTCCACCCTCAGCCGCGGCCAGGTTGCGATGACCGGCGCAAAGGCGTGGCGGCAGAAAGGAACCGGGCGGGCGCGCGCAGGCGCGCTCTCGAGCCCCCAACGCACGGGGGGCGGCGTAGCTTTCGGGCCGAAGCCTCGCAGCTACACCGTCAAGGTCAACCGCAAGGAACGCCGGCGCGCCCTGCGCGCCGCGCTCTCCATGCATTCCGAGCGGGGCTCCCTGGGCGCTCTCGACGCCTCTTCGTTTTCCGCGCCCTCGACCAAGCAGGCCGCCGAGGTGCTGGAGGGCTTCGGGGAAGGCGGGCACGTGCTCGTGGTGCTCGTGGACGGCGAGGACACGGCCGCGCTGTCCTTCCGCAACCTCCCACGGGTGAGGGTGCTGCGCGCCCGGGACGTAGGGGTTGCCGATGTGATCGGCGCAGCGCGCCTGGCGGCGTCTCCCGGTGCCTTCGAGGAGCTTGCGACCCTGGCAACTGCCCCCGCGGTGCGAGTTGTGGGCAGCAACGACAGCTCGCCCGCAGGGTCGGAGGCGGCATGAACGCCCGCAGCGTGATCATCCGGCCGGTCATATCCGAGAAGAGCTACGCGCTACTTGCG
>JACCUO010000200.1 GCA_013811765.1 Thermoleophilaceae bacterium
CGGCTCCCGCGACGTGGACGTAGAGGCCGGCTCTGGCCCCCGGCCCCGCATGATCCAGCGCACGATCGCGTGCGCCGCTCCGGGCGCCCGCCGCACCGTCGATCCTGACCGGAGGCGCTTCTGGTCCCGAGCGGCGGTCCCCCAAGATCCGGGCCCCGGCAAAGACCGTGAGAGCGGCCACGACGGCCCAAGCCACAAGCTGCCATTTTGCTCCCTCGCCCACGCTTGCAAGCTACGGCCGGGCACGTGACGGAAGGGTGCGAAGAGTGACGATTCGAGCTCCGAGGGGCCCTACCCCTCCCGGACGACGAAGTTCACGAGCTTGCCCGGCACCACGATCGTCTTGGCGATCGTGCGACCCTCGAGCCGCTCGGCAAGCCTGCCGGACTCGCGCCCGATGCCCTCCTGCTCCTCCTCGGTCGCCCCGGCGGGCATCTCTAGGCGGTCGATCAGCTTGCCGTTGAGCTGCACGATCAGCGGGAGCACCTCGCGAACGAGCAGCGCCTGGTCCGCCTGCGGCCAGGGCTCCTCCCAGACGCGCCGGCCGGTGAGCATCTCGTAGACCTCGCTGCCGAGGTGGGGCGCGAACGGAAAGACAAGCGAGGCCGCGGTGGCGAGTGCGAAGCCCAGCTGGGAGGCCCCCTCGGGGGTCTTCGAGAGCTCCGCGCGGTGTCTGTAGACCTCGTTCACCAGCTCCATCAGCGCGGATACCGAGGTGTGCGTGGCAAACCGCTCCCCGAGATCCCGGGTGACTTTGTCGATCGCCCAGTGGGTCTTGCGCAGCAGCGGTGTGGGCGTCCCCTCCGAAGCCTCACCGCCGGGTACGCCACCCGACCCTTCCTGAGCTAGCTCGGCGGCCGCGCGGTAGAGACGGGAGAGGAAGTGATGGACGCCGGTGATCCCCTCGTCTGACCAGTCACCGCCCTCGGCCGGATGACCCACGAACAGGATGTAGCAGCGCGCGGTGTCGGCCCCGTAGCGCTCGACGAACTCCTGCGGTGAGACCACGTTCCCCTTCGACTTCGACATCTTCGCGCCGTCGCGCGTGACCATCCCCTGGGTGAAGAGGCGGGCGAAGGGCTCCTGCACGCCGAGCAGGTCGAGGTCCGCGAGCGCCTTGCAGAAGAAGCGCGCGTACATCAGGTGCAGGATCGCGTGCTCCACGCCACCGATGTACTGGTCGACCGGCATCCAGTCGTCGAGCACCGCGCGATCCCAGGGGGCGGCGTCGTTGCCGGGATCGCAGTAGCGCAGGAAGTACCACGACGAGTCGACGAACGTGTCCATGGTGTCGGTCTCGCGGCGAGCGGGGGCCCCGCACCTAGGGCAGTCGACCCGGACCCAGGCCTCCGCGGCCGCCAGCGGCGAGCGCCCCTTCGGGGCGTAGTCCTCCACGTCCGGTAGCTCCACGGGAAGCTGCTCCTCGGGCACCGGCACGAGGCCGCACGCCTCGCAGTGGACGATCGGTATGGGGCAGCCCCAGTAGCGCTGCCTGGAGATCAACCAGTCGCGCAGGCGGAAGTGCACGGCCGGCTTTCCCTGTTCTTCGGAGGCCAGCCCGCCGACGATCTCCGTAAACGCCTCGCGGTTGTGCCTTCCGTCGAAGCTGCCGCTGTTGACCATCGGCCCGTCGCCGGTGTAGGGCAGCCCGTCACCCCCTTCGATCACGCGCCTGATCTCCTGGCCGTGCTTCTCGGCAAACTCAAAGTCGCGCCCGTCGTGCGCCGGCACGGCCATGATCGCGCCGGTGCCGTACTCCATCAGCACATAGTCGGCCACGAACACCGGGATCTCCTCGCCGTTGACCGGATTGGTCACGGTGCTGCCGAGCGGGACGCCCGTCTTCTCCTTGTCCTCGGCACCGCGCTCCTCCGCGGAGGCGGTCAGCGCGCGCTCCACGTAGTCACGCACCTCTTGCGAGTCGCCGAGGCGCAGCACGTCGGGGTGCTCGGGCGCCATCACGAAGAAGGTGGCCCCGAACAACGTATCCGGGCGAGTGGTGAAGACGGGGTAGTCGACGCCCAGCTCCCGGCAGTGGAAGAGCACCTCGGCGCCCTCAGAACGCCCGATCCAGTTGCGCTGCATCGTGACCACGTTGGGTGGCCAATCGACCGTCTCCAGATCATCGAGGAGACGGTCGGCGTAGTCGGTGATCGCGAAGAACCACTGTTCGAGGCGGCGAGGCTCGACGGGGGTGCCGCAGCGCTCGCACCTCCCGTCGATCACCTGCTCGTTGGCGAGCACCGTCGCGTCCTTCGGGCACCAGTTCACCGCCGCCTCGGCGCGGTAGGTCAGGCCCTTCTCGTAGAGGCGCAGGAACAGCC
>JACCUO010000218.1 GCA_013811765.1 Thermoleophilaceae bacterium
GCCTGAGCCTGCGGGGCCCCGCTCGGCCGTTGGGGCGCGCATGGCTTCACCGCCGGCGCTCAGGTCACGGCAAACAGGTGCCACTGGCCGGGGATCCCCTTCAACTGGTGCGCGCCGCGATCCTCGAAATCGATCCCCGATCCCACAACGAGGTCCTTGACGGTGCTCGAGACCAGTACCTCGCCCGCCCCGGCGTTGTCCATGACGCGCGCGCCGATATGCACCGCCAGTCCCCCCACGTCATCCCCGATGACCTCGACCTCTCCCGTGTGCAGCCCGCCACGGATCTCCACGCCGAGCCCGCGGACGCCGGCGCCGATCGCAGTGGCCGCGCGGATGGCGCGGGCGGGTCCGTCGAAGGTGGCCAGCGCCCCATCGCCCGTGGACTTGACGTAGCGCCCGCGGTGGCGGTCGACCTCACGTCTCACGACCGCATCGTGGCGCTCGAGCAGCGCTCGCCAGTTGGAATCCCCGGCCTCGGCGGCGCGCTCGGTGGAGCTCACGATGTCGGTGAACATGACGGTTGCCAGCACGCGGTCGGGCTCACGTTGGCGCCGCGCCCCGGTGAGCAGCTCCTCGATCTCCCCGATCACGGCTTCCGAGTCGCCGATCGAGAAGAGGCTGTCCGTTCCCTCCAGCTCGACGTAGCGCGCCCCCGGGATGTGCTCGGCCAGGTAGCGGGAGTGCCGCACGTCGAGGAAGGAGTCCTCGCGCCGGTGCATGATCAGCGTGGGCACCCGGATCGTGGGCAGCACATGGCGCACGTCGGTCTCTCCGACCACTTTCAGGATCTTGCGGATCGTGCCCGGGCTCGCGGAGTAGCGCTCCATCCTTCCGGCCCACTCGACGAAGGCGGGGTCACCCACCCGGCTCGGTGCGATCTCCGCGCCGATCCCACCCAGGCCCCACTGATGGATGAGCGCTTCCACCTGGCGGGCACGAGCCTCGTCGTCGGGGGGCCAGGCGTAGTCGGGCGCTCGGCGCGTGCGTGAGAAGGTCGCGTAGAGAATGAGGTCGGTCGTGCGGTCGGGGTGGCTGGCGGCGAAGGTCATGGCCAGCGGCCCTCCCTCGAGCGTGCCCATGAGCGCGGCGCGCTCAGAGCCGGCGGCATCCATCACGGCGAGCACGTCATCGATCTGGTCCTCGAGCGTCGGCACTCCCTGCCAGGGGTCGGACAGTCCCGACCCGCGCCGGTCAAAGGAGATCACGCGCGCAAAGCCACAGACGCGCTCGAGGAAGGCCGCGATCGAAGGCTCCTCGGCCAGCACCTCGACCTGCCCGATCCAGGTGGGCACGTAGACGAGGTCCACCGGGCCCTTCCCCGCCACCTGGTAGGCGATGTGGAGGTCACCGCTCTTGGCATAGCGGGTGGCTGAGCCCATCGTCGGTGAGTCTATGGCCGTCCCGACCACTCAAGGCCGGGTGCCACCAGGCCGACACGAATGGAGTGCCCCGGCGACCGCTCCGATCACTTCTGGTCGCCGTAGTGATGCTCGCGGCCCTGTCTGCGCCGTCCGCGTCCGCGACCCCCTACGCGCCACCAAAGGGAACGGTCCTCCACGGCGGCACCGGGGGCTACGCCGCGGCGGACATCCGCGAGTTCGCCCGCCTGAGCGGACGCGAGCCCGGCGTCTACCAGTACTTCTTCACCCCGGAGTGGACCCGCCCGGAGGCCCGATCACTCAACTGGGAACGGGGGCTCCTGCGTGAGAGCGCCGAGGCCGGGGTGCGCACGATGTTCCACCTCTCCACCGCCGCGGGTGGCCACGGGCGGGCAACGGTGTCCACCAGGGCCCTGGCCCGCGGGGCAGGGGACCGGTACCTCATCGATCTCAACCGAATGATCGCCGAGTCCGGCCAGGTGGTCTACGTGCGCTTCCTGGCCGAGATGAACAACTTCAACAATCCCTACAGCGCGGTATCGGGCAGCGGGCGGCGGCGGGGCCGCGAGCACACCACGGAGTCCTACCGCCAGGCTTTTCGCCGAGCGGCTCTGATCCTCCGCGGGGGCCCGGTGGCCACGATCAACGCGCGCCTGGGCCGTCTGCGCATGCCGGCGCTGTCCACCACCACCGCCGAGCTGCCGCGGCCTCGGGTGGCCCTGATGTGGGTGCCGCTCACCGCCGGGCTTCCCTACGTGCGGGGCAACTCCCCGGGCGACTACTGGCCGGGGTCGGGCTATGTGGACTGGGTTGGCACGGACTTCTACGCCGTCAGCCCCAACTACAGACTGCTGAACCGCTTCTACGGAGACCCTCGCTGGAGGGGCAAGCCGTTCGTGTTCGGCGAGTACGCCGTCTGGGGGCGCGAGGACCCGGGGTTCGTGCGCGACCTCTTCGCCTGGATCGGATCGCACCGCCGAGTGGGCATGGCTGTCTACAACCAGGCCGCCGCCAAGACGCCGATGTTCCGCCTGCGCTCCTACCCGCGCACCGGCGCGGAGCTGGGCCGGCTGCTGAGCGCGGACCGCTTCGCGCTCGACCTGCTGCCCTGAGGCAGCGAGCATCGCCCGGCGCTTCTCGAACGTTCAGCGCTTCGGCGCCCCACGAGCGATCTCCCGCTTGCGTGCCAGGTGGGCTCCCATCTCCCTGAGGGTGATCTCGGTTGCCCCGAGGGCGACCGCCTTGCGGCGCGTGTCCTCGGTGATGTCGTAGTGGTCGACCCAGGGGCGGCCGGGCTTGGTCTGGAACCGCGACCGCCTCAGCCCGACCCTCGCCGCGAAGGCGTGTAGCTCCTCCACCGAATCGGCTGTGAGGTGACACCAGCGGAAGCCGTACCGCTCGTAGATCGGCTCATCGACGTAGACGCCCACCAGGTCTTCGTCTCGACGTGTCGGAGGGTCCCGACGCCTACCCGGTGCTCCACGAGGCCATGGTCCCGCTCCTGTCGGCGGCCCTGAGCTCGTTAAGTCCGCCGAGTGGCTCGCCATCGACGATCACCTGTGGAAAGCTCGTGAGTCCCGTGACATCGGCCAGCTCGGCCTGCAGCTCCGGATGGGATCCGAG
>JACCUO010000223.1 GCA_013811765.1 Thermoleophilaceae bacterium
CCACACGCGCCACGCCGGTGGTGGAGATGCGTGAGGTCACGAAGGTCTACGACAGCGGGACCGTGGCGCTCGAGCGGGCCTCGCTCAAGATCGGGCGGGGCGAGTTCGTGTTCCTCGTAGGGCCCACCGGTTGCGGCAAATCCACCTGCATCCGGCTGCTGCTCAAGGAGCTCGAGGCCTCTGCCGGCGACATCCTGATCGCGGGCAAGAAGCTGGGCGACATCTCTCGCGACCGGGTGCCCTACCTGCGCCGCAACATCGGCGTGGTGTTCCAGGACTACAAGCTGCTGCCCAACCGCACGGTGTATGACAACGTGGCCTACTCGCTGCAGGTGATCGGCGAGAGCCGCCAGGAGATCCGCCGCAAGGTGCCGGACATCCTGCGCCTCGTAGGGCTCTCCACCAAGCTGCACAGCTACCCCGATGAGCTCTCGGGCGGCGAGCAGCAGCGGGTGTCGATGGCCCGCGCCTTCGTGAACCATCCGCCGCTCCTGCTCGCGGACGAGCCCACCGGCAACCTCGATCCCGAGACCTCGATCGGGATCATGCAGCTGATCTACCGGATCAACCGCACGGGCACCACCGTGGTCGTGGCGACCCACGACAGCGAGATGGTGGACAAGATGCGCCGGCGCGTGATCGAGCTACGGGAGGGTCACATCATCCGCGACGAGCTGTCGGGCCTCTACCGTCCCGACGAGTCGACCACCGAGTTTGCGGTCCGCCTGCGCGGCGAGATGGGCGTGGGCCCCGAAGGCCACCCGAACTGATGGCCACCGCCCGGCGAGGCCGCTGATGCAGCTCGGTTTCTTCCTCAAGGAGGCCTTTCGCGGCCTCTCGCGCAACTCGGCGCCCGCGCTGGCCGCTCTGCTCACCGTGATGCTCACGGCGCTTGTGCTCGGCGTGTTCATCCCGATCCAGCAGGCCACCACCGGCACCGCCAACGAGGTACGCAACCGGGTGGTGGTGGACGTCTACCTGAAGGGAGAGGCCACGCCCGGGGAGCGCAAGGAGCTGCGTGGCGCGCTCGAGGACACGACCAACGTGAAGTCGGTGGACTTCATCTCCAAGGCCGAGGGCCTCGAGCAGGCGCGCAGGAAGAATCCGCGGGCATTCAAGGACGGCGCCGCGCTGCTCGGCAAGAACCCGCTCCCGGACACCTACCGCGTGATCCCGGAGGACCCGGGCAAGGTGGGAGCGATCGTGGACCGCCTGGCGCCGAAGGAGGCCGACGGCGTGCGTGTGCCCTCGCTGGCCGGGATCGACGAGGTGCGCAACAAGGAGGAGGACACCGAGAAGATCCTGTCGGCCACCGGGCTCGTGAAGATCCTCACCGCGGGCCTTGCGGCCCTGCTGCTGTTCGCCTCCGTGGCGCTGGTGGCCAACACGCTGCGCCTGTCGATCTTCGCCCGGCGGCGCGAGGTTGAGGTGATGAAGCTGGTGGGCGCCACGAACTGGTTCATCCGCTGGCCGTTCGTGATTGAGGGGGTGTTCGTGGGATTCATGGGCGGGGTGCTCGCCGTGCTTCTGCTCACGATCGCCAAGGAGACGTTCATCGACCCGCTGGCTGACCGCTTCGCGTTGCTCGCGGCCCCCGAGACGATCGACTTCCCGCTGCTCGTGATCGTGCTCCTGCTCGCCTGCGTGGCGGTCTCGGCCGCGGGCAGCGCCCTGACGCTGCGCCGTTTCCTGCGGGTTTAGCGCTCCCAGGACCCCGCGGCGCCCCGCAGCTCGCCGGGACAGGCCGCTGGCTACCCTTCGCCGCCTGCCTCCCGCGTCGGGGGGTCCTGACCTCCGCCCCATGAACTCCCTCGGCAAAGTCTCAATCGCGCTCTGGTGCGTCCTCCTGCTACTCGCGGGTGGAATCTGGCTGGGCGGCCATCCGGAGACCCTGCCGAACCCGATCCGCAAGGCTCTGGTGGACGACGACCGCGCGCTGCGCGCCGAGATCACCGACTCGGTGAAGGACAACTTCTACAAGCCGGTGAAACAGTCCGCGATCGACGACAGCTCGCTCAAGGGCCTCGTGCGCGGCCTCGACGACCGTTTCTCTCACTATCTGACCCCGAAGGAGACGGCGCAGTTCGAGGAGTCGGTGCGCGGCTCGTTCGAGGGCGTGGGGATGGGAGTGGACGAGGATCGTCGCGGGCTGCGGGTGCTGAACGTGTTCGACAAGTCGCCCGCCAAGCGCGCCGGCGTCCGGAAGGGCGACTTCATCACCGCGGTGAACGGCAAGTCGATCGCCGGGGTGTCGAGCGATGTCGCCACCGCGCGGATCAAGGGGCCGGCGGGCACCCCCGTGCGCCTCGAGGTGGCCGATCCAGAGAGCGGCAAGCGCCGGACCGTGCGCCTGCGCCGCGCGCGGATCGAGGTCCCCGTGGTGGAGGGAAAGATCGTCGAGAGCGGCGGGAAGAAGCTCGGCGTGGTCGAGCTCGCCACGTTCAGCTCCGGCGCGCACGGGCTGCTGCGCCAGGAGATCGACAAGCTCCTGGAAAAGGATGCGCAGGGCCTGGTGCTCGACCTGCGCGGGAACGGAGGCGGGCTCCTGCGCGAGGCCGTGCTCGTGTCCTCGATCTTCATCGAGGACGGGCTCGTGACCTTCACGAAGGGCCGCACCAAGCCGCGCCGTGAGTTCGAGGCCGAGGGCAAGGCGATCGCAGGCGACATTCCCGTGGTGGTCCTCGTCGACCGCGGCAGCGCGTCGGCTTCGGAGATCGTGACCGGCGCGCTACGCGACCGCAAGCGCGCGACCGTGGTCGGCCAGCGCACCTTCGGCAAGGGCGTCTTCCAGGAGGTCCAGAAGCTCTCGAACGGAGGCCTCCTGGACCTCACGGTGGGCGAGTACTTCCTGCCGGGCGGCGAGAACATCGGCAAGAAGGGCGTGCGCCCCACGGTGAAGGCCACGGATGACCCCAAGACC
>JACCUO010000229.1 GCA_013811765.1 Thermoleophilaceae bacterium
GCTGAGACCGGTGCCGGACGAGGCCCTGCACGTGACGGTCGTCTTCCTCGGACGGCGACCGCGCGAGATGGTGGACCGGGTCTGGCAGACCGCCGCGAGTTCGCTCGCGGGCCGGACGGCGCCCACGTTCACCCCGGCCGGCTCCAAGACGGTCCCGCCGCGGCGCCCGCGGGTGCTCGCCATCGACCTGGAGGATCGTGGCGGGGAGGCGGCGGCGGTACACCAAGCGGTGAGCGTGGCGCTCGCGGAGGCGGGGCTGCACGACCCGGGGCCACGGGCGTTGTGGCCACACGTCACGGTGGCGCGAGTGCGCACCCGCGCCCGGCTACACGACCTGGAGGTCTCGCCGCCCCCGGCGGCTGCGTTCACCGCTCGCACGGTAACCCTCTACAGGAGCGATCTCCATCCCGCCGGTGCCCGCTACGTCGCGCTCGAGCGCCTGGAGCTGGCCTGAGGCCGGACCTACCTGTCACATGGCCGTCGCATTCCCGTAACGCACATCACCCAATGCGTCCGATCCCCCTCCTAGCCTGTGCTTCCCAGAGACTGCGAAGGAGCTCGATATGGACAAGGACAAGGAGCAGGAGAAGGCCGCCAAGGCCCGGGACGCCGCGCTGAACAGCGCGATCACGCAGATCCAGCGCGAGTTCGGCGAGGGATCGATCATGAAGATGGGGGACGAGGCGTTCGCCGTCAGCGTGTCCGCCATCCCCACGGGAGCCCTGTCGCTCGACCTCGCGCTCGGGGTCGGGGGGCTGCCACGCGGGCGGATTGTCGAGATCTTCGGTCCCGAGTCCTCCGGCAAGACCACCCTGGTCTACCACGTGCTCGCCGAGGCCCAGAAGCAGGGTGGCATCTGCGCGTTCATCGACGCCGAGCACGCGATGGACCCGGTCTATGCCAAGCGCATCGGGGTGGACGTTGATGAGCTGCTGGTCTCCCAGCCGGACAACGGCGAGCAGGCGCTCGAGATAGCCGACCTGCTGATCCGCTCCGGGACGATCGACGTGGTCGCCATCGACTCCGTGGCCGCCCTCACGCCGAAGGCGGAGCTCGAGGGCCAGATGGGCGACCAGACGGTCGGCCTCCAGGCGCGGATGATGAGCCAGGCGATGCGCAAGCTCGCCGGCAACCTCAACCGGGCCGACACGCTGTGCGTGCTCACCAACCAGATCCGCGAGAAGATCGGCGTGATGTTCGGTTCGAATGAGACCCAGCCCGGCGGGCGCGCGCTCAAGTTCTACTCGTCCCAGCGCCTGGACATCCGCCGTATCGAGACCCTCAAGGAGGGCACCGAGGCGGTCGGCAACCGGGTGCGCGTCAAGGTCGTCAAGAACAAGGTCGCGGCCCCGTTCCGCCAGGCGGAGTTCGACATCGAGTACGGAGCCGGGATCTCCAGCGAGGGGTGCATCCTCGACCTGGGGCTCGAGCACGGCATCGTGCAGAAGTCAGGCTCCTTCTTCTCCTATGGGGACGAGCGGCTCGGCCAGGGGCGCAACAACGCGAAGGGCTACCTGCGTGAGAACCCGGACAAGGCCAAGGAGATCGAGGCGAAGGTCTACGAGGCCCTCGGCATCGGCCAGGGACCGCCGGTCGCGGCGGTCGAGCCGGCGGGCGAACCGCCCCCCGGTGGACCGCCGCCGGGCGTCGACCCGGAGACCGGCGAGGTCGAAAAGAGGGCCGCCTGAGCGGCGATCCGATCTCGCTGGACGGGGCGGCGCAGACCCCCGCTCGCTCAGAGTACGAGCGGGCCGTAGAGCTCGCCTACAGGGCCGTCTCCGCCCGGGACCGGACCATCGCCGAACTGCGCAGCTGCCTGCAGCGCAAGCGCGTCGAGCCGGAGGCGATCGAGCACGCGGTCGGCGAGCTGGAGGCGGCGGGCTACCTTGACGACGCCCGCTTTGCCCAGCGCTTTGCCGAGGACAAGCGCGCCCTCGAGCGCTGGGGCTCTGAGCGTATCGCGCGCGATCTGCGCCGCCGAGGCGTGGCGCCCGAGTTGGCCGAGGCCGCGCTGTCGGCCCAGGCACGGGAACAGGAGCTCGACGCCGCCATCGGGCTCCTGGCGGAGCGCGTCCCGGTGCCTCCCACGGGGGCCCGCGAGCGCGATCGCGCCTGGCGGATGCTCGTGCGGAAGGGTTACGAGCCCGAACTGGCCTACGAAGCCGTGCGCGCGCACGGCCGCCGAGCCGCCGCCTGAGGCGGCCAGTTGCGGAACGGCAGCGCCATCAATACGCTCCTGGGGAGTGGCCGGCACGGCCGCGTGAGGCACACGAACCATTGAACTCGCTTCGTAGCAGCATTCGATTCCGGCACCCGATGACAACCGCATGAGACCGACAGGAGAGCTTTGAGACACGAGCGCAAAAGGAGGGTCTGAGAGCGCCCGTAGATGAAGTCCTGCGCGCCCCCGGAAGGCGTGCCACTGCCCGAAGCAGTCTTGGTTTCTCGCGCTGACGAGCCAGTCACTCGACCAAGGAACCCCGAGGTCGGCGCTTTGGCGTCGCGATGAGGAGACTGCAAAATGGAGATCCTGCTGGCGGCCGCGGTCGCCGCGGCCGTGGCAGCCGCGGTGGTGCTCTTGGCACTGCGCGTGCGCGGGGAACCCCGGGTTGCAGCACCGGCTTCCGGCTCATCGGAGCTGGAGGAGCGCCTACGGGCCAAGGAGGCGTCGGTCGACGCCCGGCTCGCCCAGCTGAAAGAGCGTGAGCGAGCCAGCGACGCGCTCGCGCTGACTCTCGAGGAGAGCACCGAGCGGATCGAGGGCGACAGGCAGACACAGTTGCGAGAGCTCGAACGCGTGGCCGGGCTCAGCGCGGGTCAGGCGAAGCAGATCCTCCTGCAGGAGCTCGAGGAGCAGTTGCGCCACGAGAGCGCTCGTCTGATCCGCCAGGTCGAGGAGGAGACCCGCCACGAGGCCAACCGGCGAGCCAGGAGCATCCTCGCCACGTGCATGCAACGCGTGGCCGGCGGCCACTCGGTCGAGACGACGGTCACCTCGGTCGAGCTCAAGTCCGACGAGCTCAAGGGCCGGATCATCGGGCGCGAGGGCCGTAACATCCGGGCCCTCGAGTCCCTGACCGGCATCGACGTCATCGTCGACGACACTCCGGGTGCCGTGCTCCTGTCCGGCTTCGACGGCGTGCGGCGCGAGATCGCGCGGATCACCCTCGAAAAGCTCCTACAGGACGGGCGAATACACCCCGCGCGGATCGAGGAAACCTACCACCAGGCCCGAGCGGAGATCGACCAGCGGATCGCCGAGGTAGGTGAACAGGCCGCCTTCGAGGCGAACGTGGGAACGCTGCACCCGGAGCTGATGAGGCTGTTGGGTCGCCTGCGCTACCGCACCAGCTACGGGCAGAACGTGCTTCACCACTCCATCGAGTGTGCCCGCCTGGCCGCTCTGCTCGCCGCCGAGCTCGGAGCGAGTCCCAGGACCGCCTCGCGCGCGGCCCTGCTGCACGACATCGGCAAGGCGGTGTCGCATGAGGTCGAGGGCCCTCATGCGCTGGTGGGCGGTGAGCTGGCGCGCCGCTACAAGGAGTCGGAGGCCGTGGCGCATGCCATGGAGGCCCACCACAACGAGGTGGAGCTGAAGACCGTCGAGGCCGTCATCGTGCAGATCGCCGACGCGGCCTCCGGAGCCCGCCCCGGGGCCCGCGGCGAGTCCCTCGAGCACTACGTCACCCGACTGCGCGACCTCGAGGAGATAGCGGGGCGCCACGAAGGCGTCGAAAAGGTCTACGCGATTCACGCCGGCCGCGAGATCCGGGTGATCGTGGCGCCTGAGCGCGTGGACGACGACGCCGCGACCCTGCTCTCGCACGAGATCGCACGCACCGTCGAGAAGGAGGTGGACTACCCCGGCCAGATCAAGATCACGGTCATCAGGGAAAGCAGGGCCACCGGCTACGCGCGATGACCGCGCCGGACCGCGCCGCGCCGCCGGCCGGCTGCTTGAATAATCGGTCCCCGTGCAAGACGACTCTTCAGCCGTGGGCCCGCCCTTCCGGCGAATTCTTCTGGTCGGATACGACGAGCTCACCGAGGTCGCCGAGCGCGCCCTGAACGCCGCGGGGGCAGAGGTCACCCATCTACGCAACCCGAATGACCGCGCCCTGCGCAAGGCGCTCATACCCGAGATCGATTCAGTCGTCGTTCTCTCCAAGGACGACCACGTCTCTCTGCGCCTGGCGCTGATCATCGAGAACGCCCGGCCCGGGGTGCCTCTGGTGGTGACGGTCTTCGGTCGCATCGTGGCGTCCCAGCTCGAGCGGGCGGTGCGCAACGTGCGGGTCGTGTCGATGGCGGACATCGTCGTCCCCTCGCTCGCGGGGCCGTGCTACGACCAGCGCCTGCTATCGGTGAGCCGCAGGCCTGAAGGGCTTGCCGGCGTGCAGGTTGGCGAAAACGGGCCCGAGCTGGTGCCCATCGAGCCCTACAGGGCGCGCCGGGGCCAGCGGCTGGTGGCCAATCTGAGCTCACTCCTCAGCCCCTTCGAGATGAGCGCGCGGATCCTGATGGCCGGGCTGCTGGGCTTCCTGCTCGTCCTCCTGCTGGATCTGGCCGTGCTTGCCATCGCCCTCGAAGAGTCGCTGATCGAGGCCTTCTACTCGGCCACCAAGACGATCGTGACGGTCGGTCCGAACCCGCTCATCGACGATGCGGCGGGATGGCTCAAGGTGTTCTCGGCGTTGGCGATGCTCGCCGGACTCGCCTTCACGGCGATCTTCACCGCGGGGGTCGTGGATCGCCTGCTCAGCCGCCGGCTGATCGCCCTCACCGGCAGACGCTCCATGCCCCGCCGGGACCACGTGGTGGTGGTCGGGCTCGGCCAGGTGGGCCTGCGCCTGTGCCTTCTGCTGCGCGAGCTCGGCGTTCCGGTGCTGGCGGTCGAGGTCGATCCTGAGAGCTACCAGGTCAACCGAGCCAAGGACTACGGGATACCGGTCGTAGTCGGGCGTGGGGGCAGTCGGTTCCTGCTCAAGCGCCTGCACCTGGCGCGCGCGCGGGCGCTCGCAGCCGTGACCTCCGACGAGGTCGAGAACATCTCGATAGTGGTGGCCGCCCTCGGGATGCGGGAAGACCTGCGCACGCTGCTGCGCGCCGGCCGTGGGGAGGTGGTGAACGAGACGCGGGCGCTGTTCGCGATCGGGGTGGTGCGCGACGCCTACCGGATCGGCGGCACCCTGCTGGCGGCGGCGGCACTCGGCTCCGACGCAGAGGAGGCCTTCCTGCATGAGCAGACCGTGTACCTGATCCATCCCGATGGCGGGATCGAGGCCTTCGAGGCCGATACCGAGGCCGCGCGCGAGGCCGAAGCCGCATCCGAGGAGACCGAACCCGACCTTGAGGGCGCTCGCTCGGACTAGGCGGGCAGCTCAGCTGGGCGGACCTGGCGGAAGCCTCGCGAGCGTGCGCCACTATCGTTCCCGGCTCATGAAGAGCTACCACCTGACCACCTTCGGGTGCCAGATGAACGAGCACGACTCCGAGCGGATGAAGGGCATGCTCGAATCGCTCGGCTACGGCGAGGCCGGCTCGCGCGAGGAGGCTGACCTCATCCTGTTCAACACGTGCTCGATCCGCGAGTCCGCGGATTCCCGCCTCGTCGGTCACCTGGGGGAGGCCAAGCGCCTGAAGGGGGAGGATCCGTCACGCGTGGTCGGTGTGGGCGGCTGCTGGTCTCAGTCCATGAAGGAGCGGGTCTTTCAGCAGTTCCCGTTCGTCGACGTGGCCTTCGGGCCGGGCCAGGTCCACCGGCTGGCCGAGTTTCTCACCAGCGACAGCCTTACGGCGCAGGGCTTCTTCGAGTTCGAAGGCTTCACCGGCCACCTGCCGATGAAGCGCACGCGCGAGTTTCAGGGGTGGGTACAGATCTCGGTTGGCTGCAACTGCGCGTGCGCGTACTGCATCGTCCCATCCACGCGAGGGCGTGAGGTCTCCCGGCCTGCGGATGAGCTGGTGGCCGAGGTCGCGCGCCTGGCCGCCGACGGCGTCCGGGAGGTCACCCTCCTCGGCCAGAATGTGAACTCCTACGGGCGCGACCTGCCGAAGGGGCAAAAGGTGACCTTCGCGGAGCTGCTGGCGATGGTCGATGCCGTGGAGGGCATCGAGCGCGTCCGCTACACGAGCCCGCACCCCAAGGACATGCGCGAGGCCGTGATACGGGCCCACGCCGAGCTTCCGTCGGTCTGCGAGCACATCCACCTGCCGCTCCAGTCGGGCTCGAGCCGGGTGCTGAAGGCCATGCGGCGCACCTACGACCGCGGCCGCTACATGGACCGCGTCCAGATGATCCGGGAGATCGTTCCCGACTGCGCGATCACGACGGACATCATCGTCGGGTTTCCGGGCGAGACCGAGGCTGAGTTCGATGAGACGCTCGAGGTGGTGGAGGAGGTGCGTTACGACTCCGCGTTCACCTTCGTGTTCTCACCCCGGCGGGGCACCACGGCGGCGGACCTCGCGGACCCCATCCCGCATTCGGTCAAGCGCCCGCGGATGGAGCGCCTCGTGGAGGCAGTGCAGCGGATCGCCGCCGAGCGCTCGCAACGGTTCGTGGGGCGCTCCATGGAGGTGCTCGTGGAAGGTCCGTCCCGGACCGATCCGGCGCGGCTGCGTGGCCGCATCCGGCACAACAAGACCGTGAACTTCGCCCCGGACGCCGCGCGTCCGGCCAAGCCCGGCGAGCTCGTGGAGGTGGAGATCGTCTCCGCCACGAGCACCACGCTGGCCGGCGAGGAGCTGATCTCGACCGTTGCCTGATCCGGCGGTCGTGGCCATCTTCGGCCCGACGGGGATAGGCAAGACAGCCGTGGCGGTCGCGCTCGCCGGTCTGCTGAGGGAAAGGGGGGAGGACCCGGTGGCGGTCTCGGCCGACGCGCTCCAGGTCTACCGCGGGCTCGAGGCGCTCACCGGGGCTGCCACGGCGGACGAGCGCGCCCAGCTCGAGCACCGGCTGATCGGATTCGTGCCCATCAGCGAGAGGTTCTCGGTGGGGGACTACGCGCAGCTCGCGCACGCCGAGATCGACGGCCTGCTGGGAGAAGGGCGGCGACCAATCGTGGTGGGCGGAACCGGGCTGTACCTGCGCGCCGCACTCGCGAACCTTTCGTTCGAGCGACCTGCGCCCGGGGAAAGCTCGGAGCTCTGGTCGGAGGAGACCCGCCACCCGACCCTCCTTTGCGGCCTGGTGATGGAGCGAACCGAGCTCTACGAGCGGATCGAGGAGCGCGTGGACGCCATCGTGGCCGCGGGCGCCGAAGCGCAGGCGCGGGCGGCCGATGCGGGCGGTGCGTCGCGGACCTCGCGCAAGGCGCTCGGCTTCCAGGAGCTCCTGGAGGGGGACATCCACGGCCTCAAGCGTCGCACTCGCAACTACGCCCGCCGCCAGCTCACGTGGATGCGAAAGATGCCGGGCGTGCTGACGATTGACGTCACCGGACGGACGCCGTCCTGCGTGGCCGACGAGATCGCCGCCGCGCTGCCGTAGAGTCCCGCGCCGTGCGCTTTGAGAAGTGGCAGGCACTCGGCAACGACTACGCGGTGATCGAGGAGCGTGAGCTGCCTTTCGCTCTCACCACCGAACGCGTACGGGCGCTCTGCGCCCCCCACACCGGGGTCGGCTCCGATGGTGTCCTGCTGCTCTCCGAGAGCCCTGATCGCGGCTACGTGGCGACCTTGCGGATCTTCAACCCGGACGGCTCCGAGGCCGAGCTCTCCGGCAACGGCGTACGCGAGGCGGCGATGTACCTGCGCCACTCGGGGTGGACGGACGCCGACTCCTTCTCCCTCTCGACGGCCGCGGGCGAGGTGCGGCCCCAGATCACGGGCCCCGATACCTGCAAGGTCGACATGGGCAGGGCAACACTCACGTCGAAGGACTTCCCGGAAGGCACCGGTGACGGCACCGGCAGCCTCGTTGCCGGCGGCAGCGCGCTCCGGTTCCAGCATGTCTCGATCGGCAATCCGCAGTGCGCGATCGAGGTTACGGGGGCGCTCGAGGAGCTGGAACTCGGCGAGCTGGGACCGCAGATAGAAGGCCACGAGCTCTTTCCAAACCGCACCAACGTGTCGTTCTGGCGGCGCGAGCACGATTCGGCGATCAGCGCGCGGATCTTCGAGCGGGGGGTGGGGGAGACGATGTCATCGGGCACGGGCGCCATCGGGGCGGCGGTGGCCGCGGTGCTTCGCGGCCTCGAGAGCCCGGTGACCGTGCGGCTCGAGGGCGGGGAGCTTGAGGTCGAGGTCACGGAGGACATGCACGTGAACCTGTCCGGATGGGCTGTGCCCGTCTACCGCGCCGAGATCAGCCACGAGTTCTTGGAGGCACTGGCGGGCGTATGAGGGTAAGCGCGCGGCTGGACCGTCTGCCTCCGTACCTCTTCGCAGAGCTCGAGCGCAAGATCGCGGCCAAGCGAGCGGCCGGCGTCGACGTGATCAGCCTCGGCATCGGCGACCCGGATACCCCCACGCCCGGCCTGGTGGTGGGCGCCCTGGCGGGCGCAGTGGCCGACCCGGGCACCCACCAGTACCCCTCCAACCGTGGCCGCCCGGAGCTGCGTGAAGCGCTCGCCCGCTTCTATGAGCGGCGCTTCGGGGTCGAGCTCGACCCGGACACCGAGATCCTGCCGGCGCTCGGCGCGAAGGAGTGCATCTTCAACCTGAATCTCGCCTTCCTCGATCCGGGAACGGTGGCCCTGGCCGCGGACCCGGGCTATCCGGTGTACGCCGGCGGGCCCCTGCTGGCCGGAGCGGAGGCAGAGCTGATGCCGCTCCTGCCCGAGCGGGGCTTCACCCCGGACCTGCAGGCGATCCCCCAGGATGCGCTCGGGCGCGCGCGGTTGATGTACCTGAACTACCCGAACAACCCCACCGGTGCCGTAGTCCCTCCGGGGTTCTTCGACGAGGTGGTGGCCTTCGCCCAGGAGCACGACTTCCTCGTGGTGCACGACGCCTCCTACACCGAGACCACCTTCGACGACTACGTCGCGCCGAGCTTTCTCGAGACGCCGGGTGCGAAAGAGGTCGGCATCGAGGTGTTCTCCCTGTCCAAGGGCTACAACATGACCGGCTGGCGAACGGCTGCGGTGATGGGAAACGCCGAAGCCATCGAGGCCTACTGGCGGCTCAAGACGAACATCGACTCGGGCATGTTCGAGGCGGTCCAGCTGGCCGCGGCGGCCGCGCTCGACGAGGGCGACGCGGTGCCGCGTGAGATGAGCCGCCTCTACGAGCGACGCAGGGACCTCGTGATCAGCGCTCTGAGGGAGATAGGCGTGGAGGTGGCCGTCCCCAGGGCCACGATCTACGTTTGGGCCCCGGTCCCCTCCGGTCATACGTCGGCCTCCTACTGCGAGCTCGTGCTCGAGGAGTCGGGCGTCGCGGTGTCGCCCGGGGGTGCCTACGGGCCCAACGGCGAGGGCTTCTTCCGGATCTCGCTGACGGTATCCGACGAGCGGCTCGCGGAGGCGATGGATCGCATGCGCGAGGGCCTCCGGGTAGGCTCGTAGGCATGGAGAGCTGGGACGTCTCCGGTCTCGACGTGGAGGCCCACAAGCCGCGTATCCTGGCCTCGGGGGACGCCGCGCGGGTGATCGCCCTGCAGCTTCCGGCGGGGGAGACACTGCAGGAGCACGAGGTGCACGAGCGGACCTGGCTGGTGGTCCTCGAGGGACAGCTCGAGATCCTTGCGGGCGAGAGTGGTTCCGTCACCGGTAGCGCCGGCATGCTCGCCGAGTTCGCCCCCGGGGAGGCGCACGAGGTGCGCGCCAAGGCGGACACTCGGCTGCTGCTGTTCCTGGCCCCCTGGCCGGGGGACGGGCACCCGGGTGCAATGTCGCTCGAGGAGAAGGCGCACGTGCGCGAGCGGGCGAGCGAGCGAGCGGAGAGCTAGCCCGGGGT